>JALSGV010000041.1 GCA_026982565.1 Gammaproteobacteria bacterium | reverse complement strand
TGTCTGTTGAGGCAGATACCGGAGCGGCAAACGGCTGAACCGCGCCGGCCACCGGGGTTTCGATCACGGCGCGTCCCTCGTCCAGGAACAGAGGAGGATCCAGGAGTATGGTGTATTCCCGCAGAATATGCCCACCCGGCCAGTTGACCTCAAGGAGAAAATCGACAAAGGGCTCCTTGACGGCCTCGCGGGAGGTGACATGGATGACATTGGCGCCGTCATCTTTTTGCTCCAGAGAAAATTTGAGGGCGGTCAGATAAAAGGGACGGTCCAGCCCCACCTTCTCGAAGGCTTCCCTGGATGCCAGTTCCACTGTCACTTCGCTGATATCGATATCGCCCAGACCGGAGATTTCTATCTCGGCATCCAGCGGCTGATTGAGGGCGGAATGCGACTCGATGCTTCCCAGGCCCAGCGCGAAGCTCTCCAGGGAGATCAGGAAAATCAAAAAGCTCAATACCCTTACCAGTCTATACAATGGTTTTCTCCTTTCGTACCAGACCCAGCCCAATATTCCCTTAATGGAAAGGCAAGAAATATGCCCGGTGTCAAATCATGTAGTCCCTCAGCAACACCTCGGCAATCTGGACGCTATTCAAGGCGGCGCCCTTACGGACGTTATCGGCCACCACCCAGAAATTTATACCCCGGGGATGAGATATATCGTCCCGGATACGGCCGACATAAACAGGGTCATGGCCCGCCGCCTCGGTGACCGCTGTTGGGTATCCACCCGCGCAGCGCTCATCCAACAGCTCGACGCCGGGCGCCTTCTGCATCAGCGCGCGCACCGCCTCGGCGCTGATCTTCTCCCGGGTCTCGATGTGCACCGCCTCCGAATGCCCGTAGAAGACAGGCACTCTCACCGCCGTGGGATTGACCTGGATGGCATCATCCTCGAGGATCTTGCGGGTCTCCCACACCATTTTCATCTCCTCACGGGTATAACCATTGTCCTGAAATTCATCGATGTGCGGTAACACATTGAAAGCAATCTGTTTTGGGTAGACGGACGCCTCGACGGACTTGGCATTGAGCAGATTGGCCGTCTGCGTCGCCAGTTCCTCGATGGCGCTCTTGCCGGTCCCGGATACCGCCTGGTAAGTGCAGACATTGATACGCTCGATCCCCGCCGCATCATGGATGGGTTTGAGGGCGACCACCATCTGGATGGTGGAGCAATTGGGATTGGCGATGATATTGCGCGCCGTGTAAGCGCCGATGGCATGGGCATTGACTTCGGGGACGATAAGAGGAATATCCGGTTCATTCCTGAAATGGGAGGTGTTGTCGATGACCACGCAACCCGCCTGGGCGGCAACGGGGGCGTATTCAGCCGACACGCCGCCCCCCGCGGAAAACAGGGCGATCTGCACCTGCGCGAAATCAAAGCTGGCAAGATCTTGAACCATATGGCTTTTATTTTTAAACATGATCTTACTGCCGGCCGAGCGCTGACTGGCGAGGGGATAGAGCCGGCCCACCGGAAAATCCCGCTCCTCGAGAATGCTGATCATGGTTTCACCCACTGCCCCCGTGGCGCCCACCACGGCCACGTCAACCGCTTTACTCATAGAATTTTCCTTTATCGCTCAAATCGTTAGAAAACACTGCCGGGGTCATGACAGTGCCGCCACCACGGCATCACCCATTTCCGCCGTGCCGACCCGCCGCGTGCCTTCGGTATGGATATCCGCTGTGCGCAAGCCGTCATCCAGCACCTTGTCCACCGCCTTCTCGATCAGATCGGCGCTCGCCGGCGCATCCAGGGAATAGCGCAGCATCATGGCCACGGAGAGAATGGTCGCCAGGGGATTGGCGCTGCCCCGGCCGGCAATATCCGGCGCCGAGCCGTGAATGGGCTCATACATGCCCTTGCTGTCGGCATCCAGGGAAGCGGACGGCAACATGCCGATAGATCCCGTCAACATCGCCGCACAATCGGAGAGGATGTCACCAAACATATTGGTGGTCACCATCACATCAAACTGCTTGGGCGCGCGCACCAGTTGCATGGCGGCATTGTCCACATACATATGGGACAGGTCCACCTCAGGGTAATCTGCGCCTATGCCCGTCATCACCTCGCGCCACAGCTCCGTGCATTCGAGCACGTTCGCCTTGTCCACGGAACAGACTTTCTTGTTGCGTTTCAATGCAATATCAAAGGCAACCCGGCCGATGCGGGTGATTTCCGACTCCTTGTACACCAGGGTATTGAAACCCTCGCGCTCGCCATCGGGCAGCTTGCGGATACCGCGCGGCTGGCCGAAATAGATCCCCCCCGTCAGTTCACGGACGATCATGATATCCAGCCCCGCCACCACTTCGGGGCGCAGGGTGGACGCCGAGGCCAGCTGGGGAAACAACAGGGCGGGGCGCAGGTTGGCGAACAGCGCCAGCTCGGCTCTCAGGCCCAGCAAACCCCGTTCGGGACGCACGGCGATATCCAGGGGCTCCCACTTGGGGCCGCCCACCGCCCCCAACAGAACCGCATCGGCCTCCCGGGCGAGGTCGAGGGTTTCCTCCGGGAGGGGATGCCCAGCCGCGTCATAGGCCGCGCCGCCCACCAGGCCATGCTCCATCTCGATCCCAAGAGAATTATTTTTTCTGAGATATTCCAAAACCTTGACAGCTTCCGCCACGATCTCGGGGCCGATGCCGTCGCCAGGCAATATCAATATTTTCTTTGTCATGGTTTCTCGCTTTCCGTTTCCCGCAGGGCGCCGAACAGCCAGGGCGCTTCCGCGCTGCGTTTTTCCTCATAGGCCCGGATCTCGTCGGCATGCTGCAGGGTGAGGCCGATTTCGTCCAGCCCCTCCAGCAGACAGTGCTTGCGAAAACCGTCGATCTCGAAAGGCAGGGTCTCGCCACTGGGCAGGGTGACCTGCTGAGCCGCAAGGTCCACCGTCAGGCGATAGCCTTCCTGCGCGGCCACCTCGTCGAACAGGCGGGAGATGGTATCCGCATCCAGGACGATGGGCAACACCCCGTTTTTAAAGCAGTTATTATAGAAAATATCAGCAAAGCCGGGGGCCAGCACGACCCGCATGCCATAGTCCTCCAGGGCCCAGACGGCATGCTCGCGCGAGGAACCGCAACCAAAATTCTCCCGCGCCAACAGGATGCTGGCCCCCTGGTAACGCGGCTGATTGAGGACGAAATCCGGGTTGAGGGGGCGTCGGCTGTTGTCCTTGCCCGGCTCTCCCTGATCGAGGTAGCGCCACTCATCGAAGAGGTTGGGCCCGAACCCGGTACGCTTCACCGATTTCAGGAACTGCTTGGGTATGATGGCGTCCGTATCCACGTTGGCCCGGTCCAGGGGCGCCACAATACCGGTAAAGGTTTCAAATTTCTTCATCTTTTATACTTTCCATCATTAGGCCCTTGCACCACGAAACCTGAGAGTGCCGGGATCCCTGCAACTAATTGATTATTATATAAAATGCAGTGCTGCATTATGGTCATTCCCGCGCAGGCGGGAATCCAGGAAAATCAATGAGTTCTGGATTCCTGCATCCGCAGGAATGACAGAACTCGGTACTCTCAAGCACGAAACACACGAAAGAAAAACCGGCCACCTTACCCGCACTGGATCTCGCGCACATCGACGAAATGCCCCGCGATGGCGGCCGCGGCGGCCATGGCCGGGCTCACCAGGTGGGTGCGCCCCCCCTGCCCCTGGCGTCCCTCGAAATTGCGGTTGGAAGTGGAGGCGCAGCGTTCTCCCGGTTCGAGACGGTCGGCGTTCATGGCCAGGCACATGGAGCAGCCGGGATCGCGCCATTCGAAGCCGGCCGCGGTGAATATCCTGTCCAGCCCTTCCTCTTCGGCCTGGCGCTTCACCAGCCCCGAACCCGGCACCACCATGGCCAGCTTGATGCCGGCATCGATGCGCCGTCCGCGCACCACGGCGGCGGCACTGCGCAGATCCTCGATACGGGCATTGGTGCAAGAGCCGATGAAGACCTTGTCGGGCCTGATGTCCGTAATATTCATACCGGGTTCCAGCCCCATGTACGCCAGGGCCCGTTCCACATCCTGGCGCTTGACGGGATCAGCCACCGACTGCGGCACGGGCACGCGGCCATCGACGGGGGCCACCATCTCCGGGGAGGTCCCCCAGGTCACCTGAGGTTTGATGGCGGCGGCATCC
>JALSGV010000040.1 GCA_026982565.1 Gammaproteobacteria bacterium | reverse complement strand
GATTCCGGTGGCAGACGTGGGCCGCGCCAGCTTGCGAGACATCTTCAGCCGACCCGATTTCCGCTCCCTGGGAGGGAATCCGGTGCAAAAGATCGCCCTCACCAAGCTATTGCTGGCCATCGCCCAAGCTGCCGCTACCCCCGATGACGACGACGTCTGGAGCGTCATGGGGCCAGATGGAATGGCCCGGACCTGCCTCGATTATCTGAAGCAGTGGCACGACCGCTTCTGGCTCTATGGGGAGCGGCCGTTTTTGCAATACCCGCAACTGGAAGGAACGCAGATACTGGGCTACGGCGCCGTATTGCCGGAAGTGGCCACAGGCAATACCACGGTTCTGACGGGTTTCCAGACGGAGAGAGCGCTGGCCGACGATGAGCGGGCAGTGCTGCTGATCACTCTGATGGGGTTTGCACTCGGCGGCAAGAAGTGTGACAACACCACCGTACTCTCTCCCGGCTACAGGGGAAAAACCAAACCAAGCGGCAAGCCAACCTCGGGCAAACATGGCGCATCCATCGGCTTCATGGGCCATCTGCACAGTTTTCTGCAGGCATCTACCCTGCAAAAGACGCTCTGGCTCAACCTGTTCAGCCAGCCACAGCTCGATTCGATGAGGTTCTTTGCCGGCGGGCTGGGGGTGGCGCCGTGGGAAGAGATGCCCACCGGAGAAGATTGCCCCATCGCCCACCGCTTGCGGGACAGCCTGATGGGCAGGCTGATCCCGTTGTCCCGTTTCTGCCTGCTGAAAGATGAGGGGCTTCATTACACCGAGGGTATCGCCCATCCCACCTACAAAGAGGGAGGGGTCGATCCGTCGGTGGCAGTCAATGGTAGTGGGAAGGTTCCGAAGACCCTCTGGGTCGATACGGAAAAGCGTCCCTGGCGGCAACTCACTGCGCTGCTCAGCTTCATGGGCCAGGGCGGCAACTCCTCTTTCGACTGCCACCAACTCAGCCTCGGCCTCAGCCGCGCTCGGAAGCATGAACCGGTGATCGGGGTCTGGTCCGGTGGCCTGCGGGTGAGCAGTAATGCCGGGGAGCAGTACGCCTCCGGGAGTGATGATTTTGTCGAATCACTGATATTGCTGGAGAGCGAAGTACTGGGAGAGACCTGGTACACGCAGCTTACCCGGGAAATGAATGACCTGGAAAAGATCGCCAAGCGGCTCTACGGCGCCATTCTGAATTTCTACAAGCAGCAGAACATGGACGGGAAGGAGTACGCTGCCATGGGCAGCAACCTGTTCTGGCAGCTTGCCGAGCGTAATTTCCAGCAGCTGGTGGATGTGTGTGAGCCCGACGCGAAGTCGGCGCAGGCGCTCCAGGCGCTGCGCAGGCGCTTCGCCGGCCTGGTGATCGACGCCTTCGACAACTTCTGCCCCCATGATACCGCCCGCCAGCTCGAGGCCTGGGCGGCGTGCCGGCCCAACCTCAACGACTATCTGATCCAACAAGGAGCATCCACATGACCGGGGAATCACACCGACAAAGCCGCGGGGAGGGGTTCGTCACCTTCATCCTCAAGCGCTGTCAGGACAAGGGGGAGGCGGCCCACTTGCGCCGTGCCGACAACCCCGCCACCGAATACCAGAGCTGGGAAACCCTGGCGGCCTTCGGCATCGACCTGGAAAAGCCGTGGGAACGGCTGCCGTTTGCCTGCATTGCCGCCTCGCTGGCGCGCAGCAGGCGGGAAACGGATGGCGATGCGGGCATCGGAGTAGCACTGGCCAGCTGTTATGACGATGGCAACCAGAGTGAGCAGGCGCGTGCCCGTCTGCGCCGGTTGCTGGCCTGCGACTCGCTGGAGGAGGCATGCCGGATCCTGCGGCCGCTGTTCAACCTCGTTGAATCCCGGGGGCGCCACCCCCTCGATCACGCCCGACTGCTGGACGAATTGCGCAAGTTTCACTGGGATGCGCAGACCATCAAGGCCCGCTGGGCACAGGACTTTTATCGCCGGGCGGTGGAGAGAGAGGAGCAGCCGACATGATTGCCAGTGTCCTGCATCTCAGCCGCCGCGACTGCAAGGCGCTGCGTATCACCGATGCCTACTCCATCCACCGGGTGGTCTATAGCCTGTTCGACGATATCCGCAGCGAGGCGGAGAAGCGAACCGGCCGTCCGAGCGGCATCCTCTATGCGGACAAGGGGGGGGATTTTCATGGGCGCCGAATTCTGCTGCTGTCCAACCGGAAGCCAACGCCTCCCGGTCACGGCGAGCTGGTAAGCAAGCCCATCCCCGCCGGTTTCCTGGCCCATGACAGCTACGGGTTCGAGGTCACCGTCAATCCCACCCGCCGCGACAGCGCCAGCCGCAAACTGGTGCCGGTGAAAGAGCGGCAGGCGGTGGCAGAGTGGTTCGTCGAGCGTGCTGCACGGAGTTGGGGATTCCGGGTAGACCCCGGCCGCCTCGAGGTCCTGCGCCTCGGCGTGCAACGGATCGACAAGGATAGCCACCGTCTTACCCACGGCAGCGCCACCCTCAAGGGGGTGCTGAGCGTGACCGAGCGGGAGCGGTTCGTGCGCAGTTTCCAACAGGGCATAGGCCGCGGCCGGGCCTTCGGTTTCGGCCTGCTACAGATCGTTCCCCTCGCCAACCCGTTTGAACTCTGACCCATCATTTCGACACAAGGAAATCATCATGACCGAGAACAATCCACTGAGAAACACCCGTATCGAGTATCACATCCTGCAATCCTTTCCGGTCACCTGCCTCAACCGGGACGATGTGGGCGCACCGAAGACCGCCGTGGTCGGTGGCACCACCCGTGCCCGAGTCAGCTCCCAGTGCTGGAAGCGGCAGGTGCGCCTCGCCCTGCACGACTTTGGTATCAAGTTGGCGATGCGCACCAAGAAGGTTGACGAGGTGATCCGCAAGGCTTGTCTGGAGCGCGGTGCCAGCGAGGAGCAGGCCCAGGCGTGTGGCGAAATGATCGCCAAGGCGCTCACCAAGGACACCCTGCACTTCTTCACCGAGGGGGAAGCCGGAGCCTTTGCCGACCACGCCCAGGGAAAACAGTTTGATGCCGGCCAGATCAAGGAAAAGGAGATCCACAAACTGGCTAAAAAGAGCATCAATCCGGCCGTGGACGGCATCGACATCGCCCTGTTCGGGCGCATGGTGGCCCAGGCGGCGGAGTTGAACGTGGAGGCGGCCTGTTCGTTTGCCCACGCCATCTCCACCCACCGGGTGGCCAACGAGGTGGAGTTTTTCACTGCCCTGGACGACCTGCAGGAGGAGCCCGGCTCCGCCCACATGGGCAGCCTGGAGTTCAACTCTGCCACCTACTACCGCTACATCTCCCTCGATCTGGGACAGCTCTGGCAGACCCTCGGCGGAGAAGCCCTGCCGCAGACGGTGGAGGCATTTACCAAAGCGCTCTACGTCGCCCTGCCGAGTGCGCGCCAGACCACCCAGTCAGGCGCTTCGCCCTGGGAGTTTGCCCGGATATTGGTCCGCCGGGGGCAGCGGCTTCAGGTGCCGTTCGAGACTGCCGTCCGGCCTCGCGAAGGAGGTTTCCTGCGACCCAGCATCGAGGCGATGACAGAGTATCTGGACAGGCAGGAGAAGCTGGCCGGCTCCCTGTTCGGCAAGATGGCCGACTACACCTTCGGCGAGGATGAAAGCTTCTCCATCGACCACCTGACCTCCAAGCTGGCCACCCATGCCGAGGTGCACGATGCCTGATCCGCTACTGCTGATGTGGCTGGAGGCGCCGCTGCAGTCCTGGGGGGCAGATTCCCGTTTCGGCCGGCGTGACAGCCTCGACTTTCCCACCCGTTCGGGGGTGCTGGGGCTGATCTGCTGCGCCCTGGGGCGTGGAGGAGAGCAAAGGGAATGGTTGGCGCGCATGGCCGACTACCCCCAGGAAGTGATCGCCTATGTGCGCACACGGTCCAAGGGCGAAGATGAACAGGAGCGGATGATGCGCGAGCCGCTACTGCGCGATTTCCACATGGTGGGCGCCGGATACAACCTATCTGATCCATGGCAAAAGCTAATGGAGCCGTACAAATCTGACGGTAAGCCCAGAACGAGTAGTGGTGGCGGCACCAAGATGACCTACCGCTACTACCTGCAGGACATGGCCTTTGCGGTCATCACCCCGCTGCCGGAAGCGGAGGCGGAGAGCATCGCCGAGGCGTTGCACAACCCCTGCTGGGATCTCTATCTG
>JALSGV010000039.1 GCA_026982565.1 Gammaproteobacteria bacterium | reverse complement strand
ACTGCCCGCGCTGCAGGTTGTCCAAATATTTCTGGCACAATTGCCCAGCTTTCCTTTCCTGGCTTCCGCCACCAGAACGATGCCTTTTTTCCTCATCAAAAGTTTTTATAACGCGCATCCTGAGCGTCTCTCCGCAGTTCATCCCCACGTGTGTGGGGAACGCATGAAGTTCGTAGATGCGGTCAAGCTTGTTGATGGCTCACCTCCTTGTTGATGCGCCTGTCTGGCGGGGTCTTCTCCTGTATCGCAAGATTTGGTATTGGTATGGATCGCTTGCGCAGCCGGAGCCGCGATGCTGCGGGCCCCGGCTGGCCTGCGTCAGATTACAGCTCTGCCAGCCCACGCTTGAGGGTGCGGGTGGTGAACAGGCTGTCCTTCAGGCCTGTGTTGAGCTGCACGTCGTCGATGGTGAAGCGGGTGCGGTGACCGTTCTGAACGTTCTTGACCTGCATCTCACGCCAGATCCAGGCCCCATCGATATTTTCCCACTGGATGGTCTGGGTCTTCAGCAGGGCGCCGCTGAGGTCATAATATTCCACGCGTGACTTGACGCATTCATCCCCATTCTTTCCCTTCTTGTACCACACCAGCTTCTTGCTGTAGATGGAATCCTTTTCCTTGGGTTTGCTTTCGATGATATAGAAATCATCGTCTTCGTCATGCAAGGTGTGCTGGTCCTCACTTACGGCGCGTGGCGCCATGTCACCATAAGTCAGGTCTGAGTTGAGAAAATTGTTGTTGAGGTCCTGTATGGGGATCTTGCGCAGGGTCTTGGTCTTGGGGAGGTAGAGCCACTGGGCATCGTGCTTGTTCACCCCTGGATTGTAGGTCCAACGCAGGAAGGCCACGCCCTTGCTGTCTGGCGGATAGGTGGTGACCAGCAGGGTCTTGCTCATGATATCGTCTTTGCCACCGTTGTCTTTCCAGCGCCGTACGAATTCCTGGCGTTTGGTATCGCCCGCCTTGTTGGTGAGCACGATGGTGAGTTTCGTCTCGAGATCCTGGCCGGGAATCTTGTTGCCGCACTGGCCTACGATTTCCTCCGCACTGGCGGCGGCATGGGCCGCGCTTGCCGAAAAAAGTGCCGTCATAATCAGCGCTGAAAATATCCGGGGTCTGTACTGGGGACGTGGCATGTTGGATCCTCTGGGTTGAAAATTATTGTATTGCCAGTGGAAAACCGGCAGGTGTGGATGATGGTTCAGTTTATCGTGACTACCAATTTATCTTAATCGTGGGCGCTTTGTCGATATTCAGCGGGCATTCATCTCCATTCGTATAGTGTAGTACATGAATCAAGAGAGCCTTTGACAAGGAGTACAGACCATGAAAATACATTATCCAATGCAGTACGGACTGGCCCTGATGGTAGCCTTGATTGTAGTCGTACTGAGTATGAGTCCGGCTTTGGCGCAGGCGGGGGAGCGTTCCCATCATGCCAGGGCCGGGTATCATTCAGAGTATAACCATCACGGGGGGAATGGTTATTCCGTGCGGCGTCACGGGCGTCATGGACATGAGAAGCCGGTTCATGTGGTCAGGCATGAAGTTGTCTACGAGGTCCATCGCCCAATACACCGTGAAGTCGTGTATGCACAACCTTATATCTCGCTGAACATTCCGTTGCCATTACCCCATTTCCTCCATTGATGTTCGCAGGCTCGTTGTAGCAGGCGCGCAGCGTGCCCAGGGGCCGGACTCTGGGTATGCTGCGTTGAGACATGCGTGACAGACTCGAAAAAAATGTGGATCAAAGCTAAGTTTTTCGATGAATGTACCGATTATCAATGTGAGAGGTGATTTCCGAGGTGCTCAGAGGGGGAATTGCTGACGGTCAGTGAAATCTGCATGTTTTTTCAGCCAGAGGAGGGAATCATCAAGGCTAAGTGAGAATATATTAAGGAGGCATCTATGAAAATCAGTCATAAAATGAACCTGATGCTGGTGGTCAATACCGTCTTGATGGTTATTGTCGTGATATGGGGACTGTCCAGGTTGATGATTATTGAAGGAGAAGTCAAGGGGATCGCGGAGGGGGATATGCCCCTGGTGGAATCCCTGACCTCGATTACAGTCGGCCAGTTGGAGCAGGCCATTGTCCTGGAGAAGGCATTGCGAGCCGGGGACGTTCAGAATGCTGCGCATACCGGACTGGAGGCTGTCAGGACAGAACATGGCCGTTTCGAGCAGTTGAACGAGGGTATCGTCGAGGAAATTCGGCGTGGCGAAGCACTGGCCAGGATGGGCCTGGAGATGGCCCGCTCAGACGACTCCAAGGCTGGATTCGAGCACTTGTTGTCGCAATTGACCCTCATCGAGCAAGAGCACAGAGAATATGAGCAGCATGTGGCGGAGGCCTTCAGGCTGATAGAGGATGGACGTGCCGTGGATGCAGAGAAAATTGCGGCTGAAGCCGAAAAGGAAGGGGAGCAGCTTAATATGGGATTAAAGGCCTTGCTGACGGAAGTGGAAAAATTTACAGCACAATCCATTGCGACCGTTGAGCAGGAAGAACATGCTGCAGTGGTCGGTATGTCGGCCATTGCCGGCGGCAGCATCATGATTGGTTTGGGTCTGGGCGTTTGGGTTACGGGAGGAATCAGGCGCTCCCTCAATAAAACCAATGATATCATCCGTAATATTGCCAACGACAGGGATCTTGGCCTGCGTGTGCCCGAGGGCAAGGACGAGTTGGGTGAAATGGGGGTGAATTTCAATTATATGATGGACAGCATGCAGGCGGTATTGCACCAGGTCGCCTCTGCCTCGACGCAGTTGGCCTCTGCAGCGGAGGAACTCTCGGCTGTGACCACCCAGTCACGTACCGCGGCCGATCGTCAAAAAGGGGAAACGGAGCAGGTCGCCACTGCCATGACTCAGATGACCGCCTCCATGCATGAGGTGGCGAGGAATGCCGCTGAGGCGGCCAGTGCGGTGGGGGATGCCGACCGTGAGGCGGAGGAAAACAATGAGATCGTGGGCGGGGCCATCGCCTCCATCCAGTCCCTGGCCGGTGAGATCGAGAATGCTTCCCAGGTGATCGAGTTATTGGCCAATGACAGTGAGAGTATCGGTTCCGTCTTGGATGTGATCAAGGATATTGCAGAGCAAACCAACCTGCTTGCCCTGAACGCAGCCATAGAGGCTGCCCGCGCCGGTGAACAAGGGCGCGGCTTCGCCGTGGTGGCGGATGAGGTGCGCACGCTGGCGCAACGGACCCAGGAATCCACCGATGAGATCCAGCAGACCATTGAGAAGCTGCAAGGCCGGGCCAAGGAAGCGGTGAGTGTGATGAGTCACGGCAGCGAACGGGCGGCAAAGAGCCTGGAGAACGTAGCGCGCAGCAATGATTCCCTGGAAAAAATACTCAAATCGGTGGACATCATCAATGATATGACGACCCAGATCGCCAGCGCCGCGGAGGAGCAAACCATGGTTTCGGAAGAGATCAATCGCAGCATCGTCTCCATCAGCGAGGTGTCGCGGGATGTGAGCGAGGGCGCGGGCCAGACCGAGATTGCCAGCCACGACATTGCCAAACTGGCTGTGGATCTGCAGGGGACGGTCGGTCAGTTCAAGGTGTAGCCGAGGTGCTTGTTCTCCTCAGACCCGTTTCTTGAACTGGCAGTACAGATACATCTGCGCCACACCGCCCGGCGTGGTGTGCAGCTCCTTGTGGCTGCGCTCCAGCTCAAGGGTTTCACCCAATGCCCGGCACAGGCGCGCCTCGTCATAGCGCTCCACGGGCAGGCCGCTGCATTTGGGTGGCGCCTCGGGCGCGAAGGCGCCCATGATGACATGTCCGCCGGGCTGTAATGCCTTGAGCATTTGATCGCGATAGCGCGCGCGTTGCGCTGCGGTGGTGAGAAAGTGAAAGACGGCGCGGTCATGCCAGAGGGCGTATCCCTCACCCGGCAACTGCATCGTGGTGACATCGCCCGTCAACCAGGTGACCCGGGAAGCCCTTTCGCCCAGCCGCTCCCGGCTCTGGGACAGGGCATTGGCGGACAGGTCGAGCACCGTAAGCGCTTCATAACCCTCATCCAGCAAGTCGTCCACCAGCGTGGAGGCGCCGCCGCCCACATCGATGATGGGCGCGGTTCTGGGCAGGCCCAGATCCAGGATCCACTGCAGTGACGTTTCCAAATGGGGTTTGTACCAGCCAAGGGTCTCCCGTGGCTTGCTGGCGTAGATGTTTTCCCAGTGTGTTTTCTGATTCATTTCTTGCCTTGCCCCAATGGTTGGTATGAGTTTTGCCCTTTAGTCTG
>JALSGV010000038.1 GCA_026982565.1 Gammaproteobacteria bacterium | reverse complement strand
CCCGCAAGGAGTGGATCGACGACCTCGAATTTCATCCCCGGCTCTGGGCCTTCGGCTACGACATGGACAACATGAAGGCGCGCTGCTGGTACGAGGCCGAAATGCCGCTGTTCAACCTCGACGCCGACGAAAGAGACGATCTGGCCGATCAGGCGCAGAAGATGATCGCCGCCGCCAACGACGTACTGAAAACCCTTAAAGCCTCGCTGAAAAAGGCTTGGTTCGATCGGCCCAAGGATGCCAAGGGAGACATGAGCTTCATCGACGCCAATTTCTGGGCCGCCACCGAACTCGAGTTCTATGCGCTTTTGGGCGATTTGGTTGCAGTGCTCGATGACGAAGACCACATCGACGAACTGCTCGGCCGCTGGCGCAACACCCTGAAACAGGTGGCCACCCAACTGTTCGACCAGTACGCCCTGGGCAATCTGAACGAAGACGGTGATCTGGAGCGGGTGGTCAAGGCGCGGGACGGCAAGGGCGGCCTGCAACACTATCTGAACGGCAGCAAGGCGTTGAAAGCGCTGGCTGCATAAACGAGGAAATGCCCATGATGGTACTCAAAGAAGACGACAAACAGAATGAACCCCAGGCCCTGAAACAGTGGTTCGACTGGCTGCACGATGAAAACCAGCGCGGTGAGCGGGCCAGGCTCCGTCGTTGTGAAACGCTGGACGAAATCCTGTTGCAACCGGCCTTCTACCGGCTCTGCCTGGCGTTGCCCCGGCTCCGGGAGCACGACTTGGAAGGCCTGGCCATTGCTGCGGGATTGCTGGCGGTGATCAAAACTCCGGTCAATACCAGCCTGCCCAAAATGCTCGGCGAAGGCGGCGACAAGCCAGCCTTCAGCCCGCTGCGTTTTCAACGCCTGCTGGCCACCGATTCACCCGGCGATTTTTTCAAGGCCATGCGCCGCGCCATCATCCAGATCGACGGCAAGGCCAATCCCGTGGAACTGACCGACGAAGTGCTGCACTGGTACCGCCAGCAGCGTCAGCCGGAATGGTATCGCGGCGCCCGCCAGTGGCAGTACCGCTACGCCAAGCCCTACTACACCCAATCGTAAACCCTGATCGAGGATTCAATCATGACCACTTTCATTCAACTGCACCTGCTCACCGCCTATCCGCCGGCCAACCTCAACCGTGATGACCTGGGGCGGCCCAAGACCGCCATCGTGGGCGGCACCGAACGGCTGCGCGTTTCCTCGCAAAGCCTCAAGCGCGCCTGGCGTACCTCGGATCACTTTGAATCTGCACTGGCTGATTTCAAGGGCACACGCACCAAACGGCTGGGCGAGGAAGTCTTCAAACGACTTTTGGAAAAGGGCGTTGCGGAGAAAAAAGCGAAAAAATGGGCGTCTGAAATTGCGGGTGTGTTCGGCAAGGTAAAGAACGACAACCCGCTGGAGATCGAGCAACTGGCCCATGTCTCACCCGAAGAGTGGCAGGCTGTTTTCTCCCTGGCCGATACCTTGGCCGAAGAAGGCCGGGAGCCGGAGAAAGAGGATCTGGATCTGCTGCGGCACAATCCCAAGGCCGTTGACATCGCCCTGTTTGGTCGCATGCTGGCGTCCTCGCCGGCCTTCAATGTGGAAGCCGCTGCCCAGGTGGCTCATGCCATCACGGTTAACCCGGTTAAAATCGAAGACGACTATTTCACTGCGGTGGACGATCTCAATAAACATGAGGAAGATGCCGGCGCAGGGCATATCGGCGAGGCAGGCTTCGGCTCCGGCATCTTCTACCAGTACATCTGCATCAACCGCGACCTGCTGATCGAAAACCTGCAAGGCGACGAAAACCTCGCCAACCAGGCCATCGCCGCGCTCACCGAAGCGGCGGCCAAGGTGGCGCCCACCGGCAAGCAGAACAGCTTCGCTTCCCGCGCCTATACCTCCTATCTGCTGGCGGAGAAAGGCGCGCAACAACCACGCTCGTTGTCCGTGGCCTTCCTCAAGCCGGTGAGCGACACCAACGATCCATTGGCAACGGCGATCAAGCAACTCCAGGATCAGCGCGACAAATTCGATGCCGTGTATGGCAAATGCGCCGACGACCGCCGCGAGCTGAACGCCGAGACCGGTGAAGGCAGCCTGCAAGCGATCATCGACTTCGTGAGCCAGTGACATGAGTGACTATCTGGTTTTTCAGTTATACGCGCCGTTGGTGTCCTGGGGCACGCAAGCCGTGGGGCAGGAACGGCCAGGCGAGGATCACCCCTCGCGCTCGGCCCTGCTGGGCCTGTTGGCGGCCGCGCTGGGCATTGACCGGCAGGACGAAGCCAACCATGCGGCGCTGTCCGAGGCGTGCCGGTTCGGCATCAAGCAGCTCGCGCCCGGCCTGACCCTGCGCGATTTTCATACCACCCAGGTACCACCGGCGACGAAAAAGACCAACCATCGGCACACTCGCCGCGACGAACTGCGCGAGGATAAACTGGGCACCATTCTGTCCTTCCGCAGCTATCGGCAGGATGCGCTCAGCATCGTGGCTCTTCAGGTGACAGGCGGGCCGTGGTCACTGAAAGATTTGCAACAGGCTTTGCAGCAACCCCGTTATCATCTCTACTTCGGACGCAAGTCCTGCGCGCCGGCATTGCCGCTGCACCCGCAGCTCATCGAAGCGAA
The DNA here is from genome assembly GCA_026982565.1 of Gammaproteobacteria bacterium. Lineage (GTDB taxonomy): Bacteria > Pseudomonadota > Gammaproteobacteria > SZUA-140 > SZUA-140 > SZUA-140. Next base: position 1,721 of record JALSGV010000038.1, on the reverse strand, counting down.
ACACCTCAAGGCCGCACTGGATGCCTATCCCGTCGATGAGCAAACACTGGATCTGGCTGCCCGTGGCAAACCCCGCTACCACTGGGAAGAGATGGAAAACACCGGCCTCACCCACGACTACCACGCGCCGCGCTACGACCAACCCCTGAGCCGCAAACGCTGGCAGTTCGGCAGCCGCCGGGAATATACCTGGCTGGGAGGCAGCGATGTATCTGAGTAAGGTTGAGATTGGCAACAGCCGCGACTGGCTGCGCCGCATATGTCAATCGGGCACGCGGGATGCCTTGTTTCGTGAACATCAATTCATCTGGGGATTGTTCGACAATACCCCGGACCAAAAGCGCGATTTTCTCTACCGCCGCGAAGATCGGCCGGGCAGGCCGCCCTTTTTCTACCTGTCGTCGCAACGGAAACCGCTTCGGGATCATGCCGGTCTGAACATACAAACCCGCTCCTTCGAGCCCCGTTTGAAAACGGGTGACCGCCTGCGCTTCAGCCTGCGCGCCAATGCGGTGATCACCCGCAAGGCCGACGATCACGGCAAGCGGCGCATCCGCCGGGATATCATCGATGCCAAAGTCGATGAATACAAAGCGCGCTTCTCCAACCCGGACGACCGGCCACCACCAAGCGTGATTCATCAGGAAGCCGCCGAAGACTGGTTGACGCATCAAGGCGAGAGGCATGGGTTTCGGATGGAGACGCTCTGGGTGGAAAACCACAGCTATCACCGTGTTCGAAAGCCCGGCGATGACAATACCCGCCGCTTCGCCAGCCTTGACCTGCATGGTGAGCTGACGGTTGACGACCCGGAAGCGATGGTTGAAGCGTTGAAAACCGGACTGGGCCGGTCCAAGGCCTTCGGCTGCGGCCTGTTGCTGGTGCGCCGGGTTTGAGGCCATGCTACACTTTGTACGACATTTGTCATACAAGAGAATCCATCATGTCAGAACATCGCATCAACGCCCGGTTGGATGAAGAAACGGCCCATGACCTGGAATTCCTGAAGGAATTTACCCAGCAGAACAACTCACAGGCGCTCAAGGCGGCCATCCGCTTTTATGCCGATCACCTGCGTAACGAAGTGCGGCGAAGCAAGCAGGCGCTGATCGACAGCGGGTTCGTGGGTGGCTTTGAAGGGCCCGAGGATCTTTCCACCAATTACAAGCAATACATTGCGGAAATATTGGATGAAAAATACCCGCAATAGCCGCCTCATCATCGCCGATAGCGGCTACTGGGTAGCGCTGGGCAACCCGGGTGACCGGCATCACCAGCGCGCCATGGAAGTATTCAACACACTCCAGGACATGCCCATTACCACCTGGCCGGTGGTAACTGAAGTCTGTCATTTATTGGAACGAAGAGCGGGGTTCGCGGCCCAGCAGGCCTTCATCCGCGCGTTGGAAAACGGTGCCAGCCGCCTGCTTCCGCTTGAACCAAGTCACCTGCCAAGAATCCAGCGATTGATGCACCAATACCGCGACCTGCCCATGGACCTGGCCGACGCCTCCCTGGTCATTCTTGCCGAAGAACTGGGCCATGGCCGCATTCTTTCCACCGATGAGCGGGACTTTCATGCCTACCGCTGGAAAAATCATGAGCCTTTCGAAAACCTTCTCTTGCCCTGAACCATGTCCTTCCTGCCCCTCAAGCCCATCCCCATGAAAGAACGCGTCTCCATGATCTTCGTCTGGTATGGCCGCATCGATGTCAAGGAT
>JALSGV010000037.1 GCA_026982565.1 Gammaproteobacteria bacterium | reverse complement strand
AATGCAAGAAGCAGGAATTCTTCGGCAGGGCTCATAACGCAAACGGGCGGTTACATGCCAAATAATCATCCCGAAACTCGCCGCAACAGCCGTAGTACCAGGCCATCAATATATAGCCAGAAAGTACCGTATGAGAATTACGAGATTTGTTTTACTGCTTATCCTGCTGCCTGCCATCCTCACATCTGGATGCAGCGTCACCGATAGCAACACTCCCAGCACACTGGTCATCACTGGACTGGTACGCGCCCCCAGCGACCAGGTCGCCAACTTCAGCAAGCCGACGCTGTTCGCCACCATCATAAATACCCTCTTCCCCACCAGCGCGGCCGGAGTCACGGGACTGACACCCGTTCCTTATACCAGCGTACAGCTGGTGAGGATCGATGATCAGGGAAATATCACCGAGGTATTGACCTCGGTGGAAAGCGGACCGGCCGGGGAATACCGGATCCTCACCGCGGAACAGCCCAGCAGTTCCCTGGCCCTGCTGGTAACGGGCTCGGACGGCACGGCCCTCAGGGCCATGGTGACAGGCGGCCTGGTCAACGTCACGCCGGCCTCAGAGGCCGTGGTGCAAACGATTCTGGACTCCGTCAACGCGCCCTCTTCGACACTGACCCTCGAAAATTACACCCCCAGAGAAGTGGAAGCATTGGTCAGGCTCATCGAAGGCATGAACATCGATGTCACGGGCCAAACGCTGGCCGAGGCCATCATCACCATCAAGAATAAATCCGGCAATATCCTGCAGGATTTCACCGCTGGCTTCGGCGCACCCGGTGTCAGCACCGCCCTCTCCAGCGGCGACTATGGGGTTACCGGACTTTCCACCGCTTTTTGGGACCCCTTCACCCTGGATGGCGAAGGCGGCATCGATCTCAGCGGCACGACAGGCGGCGGCCTGACGTTTTTCTCCAACGGCACCCTGCAGGGCACGGCCTCTTTCAACTGGCATTCCATTTTTGATTTCAGCCAGATTTCGCAATTTGCCGACTTTGTGGGTGACGACCCGCCAGACAAGAATACCGGACAACAGATTCCCAACAAGCCCACCAGCGGTACGCCAAAAAGCGACTACGTCGTCTCGCCCCTGGGGCAGATCACTGTCATCCCCGTCTCGGGTGACGCCACCGCCGGCGTCATCACCACCGATGGCGAAATCATGGCCCATGCCTTGGACACGAACCCCCTGGGAAAGATGCGCCGTGGTCTCGTGATCGCCGTCAAAAAACTCAATGAAACCCCCGATCTCATCACCCTGGACAATATGCTGGCCGCGGGCTCCGGCACCTACAATGTAATGCGCTTCATAAATTCGCAGTCCAGCAATCGCAATGTCGTTGAAGCCACCGCCAGCACCGGCACCATGTCCTTCGACAATTCAGGGAATTTCACCACCAGCGGACTATCCACCAGGCAGATTGTCCTGGATCTGTCGACGCTGACAGCCAGCACCAATACCGGCACTGACAGCCTGTCGGGCCGATACAACATCCTTCCCAACGGGCAATTGAACATGCTGGGCGCAAGTGGCGCCTTCATCGGCGCCGGCATGGTATCTCAAATTGGCAGTGGTGATATCCTGACCTTTGCCACTATCCCGGATGACTTCCGCATTGCCCTGGATGTGCTGGCCAATGACAGTGATCCGGATGCCGCGGACAACCTGACCATCATCGGCGTCACCCAGCCGGCCAACGGCTCGGTCATCATCAATAACAGCAATGACCGCCTTATCTATACCTCTCCCGGCACAACTGCCACGGTGGACAGCTTCACCTATACCGTACAAGACAGCGCCGGCAATACCGCTGTCGGCGTGGTTACGGCTGACGTGGACAGCAGCAGGAACGATCCGCCCATCGCCACCAACGATCCCGGCGGACCGGGCGACGCCTTCACGGTGGCGGTCAACAGCAGCCAGAACATTCTCGATGTATTGGCCAACGATTATGATCCAGACCACGACGACACCCTGGTCATCACCGCCGTTGGCACACCCAACAACGGCGGCACCGTCATCATTGACAGCAAGGGTGAGAACCTTGTCTACACCCCCCTCACCAGCTACAGCGGCAATGAGACCTTCACTTACACCATCGAGGACACCGCCGGCAATACAGCGACCGGCACCGTTACCGTCTCCGTCGCATCGTTTACCATTGCCCCTACGGTCACTGCGGACACCTTCAATGTACTCATGGACAGCACCAATGTCACACTGGATGTTTTGGCCAACGATCTCAACCCGGATGTCGGTGAAACCCTTACTATCACGGCCGTGGACACCACGGCCCTCGATCCGGCCGCGACACTCATCAACAATGGCTCAACGTTGACCTATACCCCGGCCCCCGGCTTCACAGGCACGGAAAGCCTCACCTATACCATCCAGGATTCCGGGGCGCCTTTCCCTGCCTCCGCCACTGGAACCGCCACCATTTCCGTGAATACCACCACCCTCACGCCTGTCGTGGGCGATGACAACTACAACATAAACGACAACAGCGCCCGCATCATAGAATCCCAACGCGGGATTACCATCGCCACCCGGCAAACCACGGGGCGCACCAATTCGTCCGTGAGCGGCACCTTCAACGCCGTTGCCAATATCACCTACATCACAGAGATTGCCGCCAGCGCCAGTGTCAGGATCGATACGGAACTCAGTTATGGCACCCTGACCTTCAACGGCTCCGGCGTCGTGCCCAACGGCAATCTGTTTTACAACCGCGCCACGATGGATGCAAAAACCGCCCTCGCAGGAACCTCGCCCGCCTTGGGCTCCGTAACCGGCCTGGAACTGGCGAGTGGCAGCTACAATGTGTTCTCTGATGGCTCCATGACCCTATCTGTCACGCCCACCGATTCGGCGTCGGGCCTCCCCACCCGGCAGATTATTGGCAACGGCGCCATTTCCCCCAATGGCCAGTTCCTCGTCCTTACCCTGGATATCAAGGACAGCGCCGGGACAACAGACATCGGCAAAGGCATTCTCATCCTCTCCCGCCAACCCTGAAACCGGGTATTCAACAACTATTGCTTGCAGAGACGCCTAAAATATTAGATAATTGTTATATTATTAATTATATATATTTAACGCATACCCAATTGCTCACAGACAAGAGAATGAATTCATCCTGTTAAGGAGCGGCCGTCATGACACCGGAATTCCCCCAAGAAAACCTGCAGGCCGCCGCCAATGGGCTGCGCGCCATCGCTCACCCCCTGCGCCTGGCCATCCTCTGCCACCTGACCGAGGGCCCCAAGAACGTAGGGGAACTGCTGGCCCTGACCCACGTCTCGCAACCCAACCTTTCTCAGCACCTGGCAAAGCTGCGCATGCTGGGCGTCCTCAACAGCGAACGCCGCAGCCAGCATATCTTTTACCGCTTGGCGGACAATGGATTTGTCCGTATCGTGGAAGCCCTCAAGACCGTTTATTGCAAGACGCCGGAATCGGAGGCCGGGAAATCATGAAACCGCCATGGATCATTGCCAGTATTCCGCTGCTCCTGCTGCTGTCAGGCTGCACAGAAAAATCAACCGCCACCGCCCCCCCACGGATGGCGCCCCCTGTGGCGAGCCAGGTCCTCACCATCAACCAGCAGGAAATCACTGAGACCTACAACACCAGCGGCACCCTCATCGCCGACGACCGGGTGGAGATCGCATCACGTCTGATGGGTTACATACGCGATCTCAAGGTGCGTGAAGGCAGTGCGGTGAAAAAAGGCGATTTGCTGCTGACCATCGACCCGACGGAAATCGAGGCCCAACTGGCGGAGGCCAAGGCGCGCAGCGCCCAGGCCAGGGCCCGCGCCGAACAGGCGCAACAGGACTACAACCGCTTCAAAACCCTGTACGAGAAAAGGCTCATTCCCCTCAACCAGTTCCAGGACGCCGAGGTGGCCCTGCAGGTGGCGCGCGAGGAAATGCGCGTCTCCCGCGCCAATGAGAAACGCATCCGGGTACAACTCCAATATGCCGAGATCAAGTCGCCCGTCGACGGCGTGGTGGTCAAGAAATACAAGCAGGCAGGAGACATCACCACACCGGGCGCCCCCATTCTGACCATCGACAACCCGGACAATATCGTCCTCGAGACCTTCATCAAGGAAGACCACATCAAACAGGTGCAGGTGGGCGACCGCATCAGCGTCACCGTCGATGCCGCCCATTTGAAAACCAGCGCCACCATCACCCAGGTGGTTTCCTCGGGCGACCCCAGAACACACAGCTATCTCGTCAAGGCGGCGCTCGACGAAACCAAGGGGGCGCGCATCGGCATGTTTGCCCGCGCCGAGTTCGCCATCGGCTACAAATGGGGCATCCTGATCCCCGCAGAGGCCATCGTCACGCGGGCGGACATCCCCGGCGTCTACGTGGTGGATGAAAAGGATGTGGCGCATTTCCGCATGCTGCGCCTCGGCAGGCAGATGGATGGACAGTACGAAGTCCTTGCCGGCCTCACGGGTGGCGAACGCATCGTGCTCGCCAGTGACGCGCCGG
>JALSGV010000036.1 GCA_026982565.1 Gammaproteobacteria bacterium | reverse complement strand
GATCCAGGCGTTGAGCCAGGTGGTGACGCCGCGCTCATATTCCTTGTACTCCGGCAGGATGGCCGAGGAACGGGATACGAAGATGCGCTCAGGGACGATGGCCTCCACGGCCCGCTCGAAACGGTCGTCGAGAAAGGAGAACAGCAGATTGATGGCCACCGCCTGAGGCTGCAGGGCCAGTATCCGCTCGCGCAGATCCGCCAGTTGCGTTTCGTCCAGTGGCTCCACCACGCTGCCGTCGGCGCCCAGCCGTCCCCCCGTCTCAAGGCACAGGGCCTGTGCCACGGGCGGTGTGGCCTGGGTTGGCTGCAGTGCGTAGAGTTGGCGGCGCGCCTGCCGGCCGATGGCCAGCATGTCACCCAGGCCGTGGTTGGTGATGAAGACCGTGCGCACGCCCTTGCCTTCCAGCACGGCATTGGTGGCCACGGTGGAGCCATGGGTAATGGTCAACTGGTCTTCATCCAGTTCCAGATCACGAATCCCCTGGAGGATAGCCTGTTCGGGTGCATGGGGCGTGGAAAGGACCTTGTGGATGCGCAAACTTTTGCCATCGAACAGTACAAAGTCGGTGAAGGTGCCGCCGGTGTCGACGCCCAGCAGCAAGGTGTTTTCTCTGTTGTTCATGAAAGCTGTGGTACCGGATCCATGCCGCGCGGACATGGCCGGTCATTGAATTCACAGGTCGGTTTCTTTACCATAGCCGCAATCTTTTCATTTCCCAAACGGACAGTCACGCCCCGTGAATGATAGCAGCTTGGTGAGGGTTGAACAGCTGTACCGCTATTACGGCCCACTGTGCGCCGTCAATAATATCAGTTTCGAGATGGGGCGTGGCGAGGTGCTGGGGTTTCTGGGACCCAACGGGGCGGGGAAATCCACCACCATGCAGATGATCAGCGGCAATCTGGCGCCCAGCGCGGGACGTATCCTGATTCACGGCGTGGACATTCTTGATCATCCACGCGAGGCCAAGGTGCATCTGGGTTATCTGCCCGAACAGCCCCCTTTGTATCGGGAGCTGACGGTGGACGAGTATCTTGCCTATTGCGCCAGGCTCAACCGCATCCCGCGCGCGCAGCGCCACGGTGCCGTGGATGCAGCCAAGTCACGCTGCGGATTGACGGAAGTGGGCAGGCGTCTCATCGGTAATCTTTCCAAAGGTTTTCAGCAGCGGGTGGGGATCGCCCAGGCCATTATTCATAACCCGGCGGTCATCATCCTGGATGAGCCGACGGTGGGACTGGACCCCATCCAGATTCGTGAGATCCGCACTTTGATCCATGAACTCTCCCGTGAGCACAGCATTATTCTCTCAACCCATATCCTGCCGGAAGTGCAGACCATCTGTGACCGGGTCATCATCATCAATCAGGGAAAACTGGTCCTCAACGACACCCTTGCCGGCCTGCAGCGGCGCATGGAAGGCAGCAGCCTGCTGGTGGCCTTCCGCCACCCGCCCGCGCCTGCGCTGCTGGAGTCCATGCCGGGCGTGGAGGATATCGAGATTCTGGAAGCGGGTCGTTTCCGTATCTATCACGGGGACAGTGCGGATCCGGCCGAAGCTATCGTCGATCGTTCCGTTGCCGAGGGATGGGGGCTGTACGAATTGACCCCGCAGCGTCTGTCGCTGGAACAGGTATTCATCCAGATCACTCAGGCCCGCCCGGTGGAAGGAGAGGCCGCGGCATGATGATTCTGGTCATTGCCGGGAAGGAGCTGCGCACTCTGTTCCTCTCTCCCCTGGCATGGGTCATCCTGGCCGTGGTGCAGCTCATTCTGGCCTATCTGTTTCTGTCTCAGATCGATTTCTTTCTCCAGATCCAGTCGCGCCTGGCGGGTTTGGAGGAGGCGCCGGGCATCACGGAGATCATCGTGGCCCCTCTGTTCGGCAATGCCGCCGTGGTCCTGCTGCTGGTGGTCCCCATGCTTACCATGCGTCTGGTCAGTGACGAGCGCCGCAACCGCACCCTCAGTCTGATGTTTTCGGCCCCTCTCGCCATGACCGAGATCATCCTGGGCAAGTTTCTGGGGCTGATGGCCTTTTTGCTGGTTATGCTGGCCATGATCGCGGCCATGCCTCTGGCCTTGCTGGCGGGCGGGACCCTGGATCTCGGTGTGCTGGCATCTTCCCTGTTGGGGCTGTTGTTGTTGCTGGGCAGCTTCACGGCCATTGGTCTGTTTATGTCTACCCTCACGTCCCAGCCCACCATCGCCGCCGTCAGCACCTTTGGGGTTCTGTTGCTGTTATGGATACTCGACTGGGCCGGCAGCGGCCGCGGTGGCGAGGCCTCCACCGTGTTCGGATATCTGTCTATCCTGCGTCATTACGAGCCCCTGCTGAAGGGCGTGTTCAACAGTGCGGATATCGTCTACTATCTGCTCCTGATGCTGACCTTTCTGGTGCTGAGCATCCGCCGCCTGGATGCCGAGCGGCTCCTGGGTCGATGAAGGTTTCCCGCAACAGCCGCCGCTGGATGCGCCTGCAGAACCGCATTTTCCTGCTGTTGTTCATCGCGCTGATGGTGCTGCTGGCCTGGCTGAGCACCCGCTACAGTTTTCAGGCAGACTGGACGGCGGACGGACGCAACACCCTGTCAGAGGCCTCCACGCAACTACTGCAGCGCCTCAAGGGCGAGGTCAGGATCACCGCCTATGCCACCGAGGACAAGCTGCTGCGCAAGCGCATCGCGGAACTGGTGGGGCGCTATCAACGCTACCATCCCGATATGGTTCTGGAATTCATCAATCCGGATCTTGAGCCCCAGGAGGTGCGCGCGCGCGGCATCACCATGAATGGCGAGCTGTTCATCCAGTATGCCGGGAGCAGCGAGAAACTCCGCACCCTGACCGAGCGGGGATTGAGCAGCGCCCTGCAGCGGGTGGTTCGCGGGGGAGAGCGGCGCATCGCCTTTCTCAGTGGTCACGGGGAACGGCGCATCGATGGCAACGCCACCTACGATCTCGGCAACTGGACAGTCCGCTTGAAGGAGCGGGGCTATACCCTGTACAGCCTCAACCTGGTGGAGACGCCGCAGATTCCACGGGATACCGCCTTGTTGGTGATCGCTTCTCCCCGCAGCGCCCTGCTCGCCGGTGAAGCGGAAGTGGTGCGGCGTTATGTGGAAGAGGGCGGCAATCTGTTATGGCTGCACGACCCGGATGGTGAAGGAAAAACGCTCCATGGCCTGGAGCCAGTGGCTGAGACCTTGGCCATCCGCTTTCAGCAGGGGATCGTCGTTGATCCCAATGTTTCCCAGTTGGGCGAACTGTTGTTCGGTTCCAATGACCCTCGCATCGCCCTCGTTGCCCGTTACGATACGCATCCGGTGACCGACGGTTTCGATCTCAACACCTTGTTTCCCATTGCCGGCGGTATCGAAACAGACGCCGAGAACGGGTGGGCGCCTGTTGCGCTGTTGAAGACGCTTTCCAATACGTGGCTGGAAACGGGTGAAGTGAAGGGTATGGTGAGCTTCGATGCGGGAACGGATAGCAACGGCCCGGTCACCCTGGGGGTGGCCCAGACGCGTGCGCGTCTGGATGCACAGGGAGAGTCGGGTGAGCAACGCGTGCTGGTAATCGCCGACGGCGATTTCCTGTCCAACGCCTTTCTGGGCGCCAGTGGCAACCTTCAACTGGCCATGAATATGGTCAACTGGTTGAGCCACGATGATAAGTTGATCGCCGTGCCAGTACGTACGGTAGCGGATAGGACGCTGGTGCTGTCCACCACCGCGGTTGCGGTTATCGGTTTCGGTTTTCTGGCCGTCCTCCCGCTTGGGTTGCTGGCCAGTGGTCTGCTCATCTGGTACCGGCGGCGCAGGCGCTGACGTCATGGGCAGGCGCACGTGGCTCAATCTGGCTTTGCGGGCACTGGTTGCCGCCTTGGCATGGATCGCCTATGAAGAGCCCGGCCTCGATGCGCCCCAAGGCAGGATGTCTCTCACGGCTTTGACGACCGGGCAGACCCATGCCGGAATTGCCTGAAGTTGAAACGACACGCCGTGGCATTGCGCGCCACGTGGTGGGTCAGACCGTGAAAGGGGTGGTGGTGCGCAATCCCAATCTCAGGCACCCGGCGCCGCGCAGTCTGGCCAGAGAACTGCCCGGGCAGGTTATAGCGGCGGTGGAACGCAGGGGCAAATATCTGCTGTTGCGCGCCGGGCCAGGCACGGTGCTGATACATCTGGGGATGTCAGGGAGCTTGCGCGTGATTGACAGCCGCGTGCCGCCCGGCAAACATGACCATGTGGACATGGAGCTGGCCAATGGGCGCTGCCTGCGTTTTTCCGATCCGCGGCGCTTCGGGCTGGTGCTGTGGGTGCGTGATGATCCACTATGCCATCCCCTGCTGCAGCGCCTGGGCCCCGAACCCCTGGGAAACGGTTTCGATGGTGACTATTTGTTCGAGCGTTCCCGTTCCCGGCGGGTGGCCGTCAAGCAGTTCCTTATGAATGGCCATATCGTCGTGGGGGTGGGCAATATCTATGCGAATGAGGCCCTGTACGCTGCCGGCATCGATCCCCGGCGCGCGGCGGGCCGCATATCGCGGCAACGCTATCAGCGTCTGGCGGAAGGCGTAAAAGCGGT
>JALSGV010000035.1 GCA_026982565.1 Gammaproteobacteria bacterium | reverse complement strand
CACCTCCGCTCTTTGTCTGGAGACCTGAATCCGTGGGCTCAGGTGTAGACTCAATTTTCCGTCTTTGCCTCCCTGCTTGCAAGGGAACGCCTCGCCAACAGCGGCGTGATCTGACGGCTCTTGAGCAATTCGGCCCTTTCGATGAGGGCCGAGACAGGGAGCAGCATGATGCCGCGCTCCTCCAGCAGGGGCAGGGCGCTGTCTAGAAAGGCCAGGGTCTCGGGATGGGGATGCCCGATGGCCAGCGCTACGCCCTCCTTCCGGGCGATGGTCAACAGGCGCCGGAACTCCCGGGCGATGGCGCGGGGTTCGAGCACGTGGTCCAAAAAGACGTTACGGCTGAAACCCGGCACCTGATACTCATTGGCCACCTGGTGCGCCACGGTATAGCGCGTGGTGCGGCTGTCGACGAAATACAGGTTGTCCTGACGCGCAATCTCCTCCATCAACCAGCCCATGGCGGTGGGATCCTGGGTCAACAGGCTGCCCATGTGATTGTTGATCCCGCGCACGTAGGGCACGGACCCCAGGCCGTTGAGAATACTGATGATGAAATCACGCTGGCTCATGCCGGGCCGCAGGCCGCCGCGCCCCAGATAACGGCGGTCCTGTGTTTCCATGGGAATGTGCAACATGACTTCCTTGTCCAGCTCGTGCGCGAGCGTAGCGAGGCGACGCGCATAGGGTGAATGAGGGAGAAAGGAGTAGGTGAGCCTGGCGGGCATTTTCACCGCATGGAGCCCCAGCGCATAGCGCTCGCCCATGTCGTCTATGATGATGCTGATGGCGGGTCTGTCGAGATTGGCGGCGTGATTTAGGGGGGACCGGTTTTCTGCCTGTGCCTGGCATGCTAACACTATCGTCATCAAACAGACGATCCAGCGTGCAATCATGTAATCGTTATTCTCGCCTATTTTTCAGGGCCATCAAGACACCCCTTGACGGCATTAGCGCAAGAGGATACCTGCGCCCAGAATAAAAAACAAGGAAGAAATTGAGAAAAACCGAGGGGTAAGGGTTTAGCGATCGGCGTCCCACAATTCCCCCGCACCCTGCGGGTGCGGGGAAACCATGACGCGCGTGATTTTAGTTCCTTTGCAGGATCTGTATGCCCTTGAGCAGGTTCAGGGCCTCGTAGAGTTGATAGTCTTCATTCAGCAGTTGAGCGCGCCTCTCTTCATCGGTCTGCGCCTCGGCTTCCGCGCTAGCGGCGCCCTTCTCGCCATCACCGTTCTCCAGATGACCGGCCAGATCCGCTTCCTTGACCGGCGCAAACTCACTCTGTTCAAGGGTGGTCACCTTGACGCGCTCCAGCTTGATATCCGGCACGATACCCTCGGCCTGAATCGAGCGGCCGGAAGGCGTGTAGTAGCGTGCGGTGGTCAACTTGAGCGCCGCCCCATTCTTCATGGGCAGTACGGTCTGCACGGAACCCTTGCCAAACGATTTTCTACCCATGATAACGGCGCGGTGGTGGTCCTGCAGGGCGCCGGCCACGATCTCGGAAGCCGAGGCGGATCCCACGTTGATCAGCACCACCATGGGCGCCTTGTCCAGCACGTCCTTGGGCGTGGCCTTGAACTCCACTTCCGAATCCGCTGCCCGGCCCTTGGTGTAGACGATCAAGCCATTTTCCAGGAAGGCGTCCGCCACGTCCACGGCCGCGCTGAGCACGCCGCCGGGATTGTTGCGTAAATCCAGCACCAGCCCGTGCAGGGGACCGTCATTCTCCTCTTTCAACTTGTCGATGGCGTCGAGCAGGTTATCGGAGGTGTTGGACTGGAACTGGGTGATGCGTACATAACCGAAGCCGGGATCCAGCAGGCGGTGCTTGACGCTGGTCACCTTGATGACGGCGCGGGTGATCTTGATCTTGAGGGGCTTGTCCAGGCCCTCGCGCACGATGGTCAGAACGATATCCGTATCCGGCTCGCCGCGCATGATCTCCACGGCATCCTTGAGGGTCAGCCCCTTGACGGGGGTATCGTCGAGGCGGATGATCAGATCGCCCGCCACGATCCCCGCGCGCTGCGCAGGGGTATCGTCGATGGGCGCGATGACCTTGACGAATCCATCCTCCATGCCCACCTCAATGCCCAGCCCGCCGAATTCGCCCGTGGTGCCCACCTGCAGTTCCTTGTAATCTTCAGGGTCCAGGTAGGCCGAGTGGGGATCCAGGCCGGACAACATGCCGCGGATGGCATGCTCGAGCAGTTCCTTGTCTTCCACCGGCTCCACATAGTTGCTCTTGATGTTGGCAAAGATATCCGAGAAGGTCCGCAACTCCTGCAGGGGCAGGGGACCGAAGTTGGCGTTGTCGCGATCGGCGAAAACACTGAACCCCAGCGACAAGGTGACACCCAGGGTCAGCCCCAGGCTCAGTATCAGGAAATTACGGGTCTTGGACTTCATATCAACTCCATGTGTACGGATCCGTTCATCAGGATCCGGGAACGCTGTGGAAAAACAAGCGGGGATCTAGCCACACCTCTGCGCTAACCCTCTGCCTGCAAAAAAGAATTTGCCGCAGCCTTTCCCAAGTTAAACATTGCAAAGCTTATAAACACCATACTTTACCAGAAATACCCCCCTCATATCTAAGGAAGGTCTTAATTCGTCATCCCGGCGAAGGCCGGGATCCAGTTATTTGATTTTCCTGGATTCCCGCCTACGCGGGAATGACGATTGTCGGATTAATCAGGGGTTCCCTATTTTCGCGCCTGCAACCATTTCAGGGGGTTGGTGGGCTTGCCATTGTGGCGGATTTCGAAATACAGGCCTGGATCGGCGCGCCCCCCGCTGCTGCCCACCGTGGCGATGACCTCGCCGCGCGACACCCACTCGCCCACGCTCTTGTAGAGGCTCTGGTTGTGCGCATACAGGCTCATGTATCCCTTGCCGTGATCGATGATGACCAGCAGGCCGAAGCCGCGCAACCAGTCCGCGAAGGCTACCCGGCCGGCATGGATGCTGCGCACCGCCTCCCCCTCCGCGGCATTGATGACGAGCCCTTGCCAACGCAGCTTCCCGGCATTTTTCCGCCGGCTGCCAAAGCGTGCGCCGATTTTCCCCTCGGCAGGCCACAGCAGGCGTCCCTTGGCCGCGTGAAAGGGACGCGCCTCACCGGCGTCTGGGGCTATATCGGACAGTACGGCCTGAAGTTGACTCAACAGCCGCGCCAGGTTCTTTTCATCCTGGAGAAAAACCTGCAGGCGCTGCTCCTTGGTGTGTATCTCCCTATCCAGCTTTACCAGCACCGCGCGGCGCTTGGCGCGTTGCTGTTCCTTCTTTTGCACCTGGGCCTCCTGCTGACTGAACAAAGTCTGCAAGGCGGCGCTCTCATGGTTGATTTGCGCCTCCAGCGCCGCGATTTCCCGCAGCTGACTTTGAATACTTTCTATCTGTTCGGCCCGTGCGCGGTTGAAATAGTCGTAATAGGCAAGGGTGCGGCCGATCTGCGCCGGGTCCTGCTGATTGAGGATGATTTTCAGGTAACCCTGGCGCCCCATGGTGTAGCTGGCCAGGATCTGCCGCCGCAGCGCCTCGCGTTGCCGGGCCAGAGCCGCCTGCTGCTCCTGATGGCGGACTTGCAGATGCTCGAGGGCCTGTTTCTGCCGGCGGAGTTGCTCGCGGGTCTTTTTCAGGGAGCGGCTGAGGCGGCCTATCTCCTTCTCGGTGGACTTCAACTGCTGGCGCAGTGCCTGCTGACGGTTCCGGGTTTCACCCAGAGAAACCTGCAACTGGCGGATCTTTTTGCGCAGCGCCTCCAGTTTGGCGGCCTTGTCCGCCTGCTCGCTGGCCTGCCCGGCCGCCCCTGCGGACACGGCTGCCGTGGCGCCGCCCAGCGCAAGGGCCAACGCCAGGAAAAAACCGGCTTTCCAGAAACCCGTGCCGTTCAACGCATGACGCCTCACAGCTCACTCACCCGCGGTTCAAGTCCCGTTCAATGAGACCAGGGTCTCGCCTTCCATTTCCACCGGCTTGGCCAGCCCCAGCAGGGCCAGCATGGTTGGCGCCACGTCGGAGAGGGCGCCGCCGTCACGCAATGTGGCCTGCCGCCCCACAAAGATCAGGGGCACGGGATTGGAGGTATGGGCCGTATGAGGCTTGCCGGTCACGGGGTCGCACATCTGTTCGGCATTGCCATGATCGGCAGTGATGAGCATTTCACCTCCGGCCCGCTCCACGGCCTGGTACAACCGCCCCAGGCACGCGTCTATGGTCTCTATCGCTTTGACCGCCGCATCGAACTTGCCCGTGTGCCCCACCATGTCAGGATTGGCGTAGTTGCAGATGATGACATCGAAATCTCCATCGCTGATGGCCGCCAGCAAGGTATTCGTTACCTCGATGGCGCTCATCTCCGGCTTCTGGTCATAGGTGGCGACCTTGGGCGAAGGGATCAGAATACGCTCTTCGCCGGGAAAGGCCTTCTCTTCACCGCCATTGAAGAAAAATGTCACGTGAGCATATTTCTCGGTCTCCGCCACGCGCAACTGCCGCAGTCCCTGATTCGCAATATACTCGGCAAAGACGTTGTGCAATTTCGCGGGGGGAAAGGCAACGGGGATATCCAGATCCTTGCTGTACTCGGTGAGACTGACGAAACGCCCCAGGCGAGGTCGTTCACCCCGGTCGAAACCGGTGAAATGCTCGTCCACGAAGGCATGGGACAGCTCGCGGGCGCGGTCGGCGCGAAAATTCATGAAGATCACGATATCGCCATCTTCGACCTTGACCGCCTGCTCCCCCGCGGGAACGATGGCCGTGGCCTTGACGAACTCGTCCGTCTCCCCCCGCGCATAGGCCTGCTCGATGGCGCTCACCGCATCGCTCGCCTGGAATTCACTGATGCCATGGCAGATGAGGTCATAGGCGGCCTTGACCCGTTCCCAGCGGTTGTCACGATCCATGGCATAGTAGCGCCCGATGACGGAAGCGACCCGCCCCACGCCCGCCTCCCCGAACAACGCGCTCGCTGACTGCAATGAAGCCGTGGCGCTCTGCGGCGGGGTATCGCGGCCATCGAGAAAGGCGTGCAGGAACACCCTGGCAGCGCCCTGCGCCACGGCCAGCCGGATCATGGCCTGAATCTGCTTTTCATGGCTGTGGACTCCGCCCGGCGAGAGCAAGCCCATGACATGTATCGCCTTGCCTGTCGTGACCGCCTGCTCGACGGCGCCCAGCAAGACTGGATTGTTATTGAAGGCGTCATCGGCAATGGCCTTGTCGATGCGGGTAAATTCCTGGTAGACCACGCGGCCGGCGCCGAGATTGAGATGCCCCACCTCCGAATTGCCCATCTGCCGCTCAGGCAGGCCGACCTGCATGCCCGACCCTTCTATCAAGGTATGGGCGTAGTGGCCCCACAGGTAATCCCAGTTGGGCGTGTCAGCCGAGAGGATGGCGTTGCAATGGGGGTTCTCACTGTATCCCCAGCCATCCAGTATCAACAACAACAGTGGCTTGCGAGGCGTGTGCGGTTTATTGGAACTCATGTGTTCGTCCGTCCGGGCACGGCGCGCAGCCGCCCGGCATAGCTGTTAAAATGGCTGCCATGATAATGCTTCCCCGGCTAAAAGTATAATCCGGGAAAGGGTGCCATGATCATCAGGGAGTGGGTATACTCCCCCTGTTTTGTCAAACAACAGGAATAGGATACAGGTAAAATGGGTACTTTCATCATGGAAAACTGGCCGTTGTTTCTGGCCCTGGTCTTCATCATCATCCTGCTGCTGATGAATTCCGCACGCGGCAGGTTGCTGGGCTTCGAGGAGATCAAAACCACCGAGGCCGTGCAGATGATGAACCGTGATGAACCGGCCGTACTCGATACCCGCACCCCGGAGGAATACGCGGAGGGCCATATTCTCAATGCCCTCAACATCCCCCATGACGAGATCGAAGCACGTCTGGCGGAACTGGAGCCCTATAAGTCCGACAGGGTTATCGTCTATTGCCGCACCGGGCAACGTTCCGCCAAGGCCGCTTCCGTTCTGGTCAAGAACGGCTTTACCAGCGTCTACAAGATGAATGGCGGCATGCTGGCCTGGCAGGGCGCCAATCTCCCCACGGTCAGCACCGCTCCCGAAAATGAAGAAGCTCAAAACAGCGAATAATCAAGCACTGCGCACCGGCGGGACGCCTCGACTTTTTTCCGGGCCAATGCAAGAATAGACAGTAAGCCATTCGGCCCTTGGTTGCTGCAACAAGCGCCTGGCCGAGTCCATATGTCCGGCCCAATACTGCCACAAGATGGCTCGGATTGAGATCACTAAAGACTAACCAGCAAGGTAATTCATATATGTCAGAAGCCAAAGATGAAAACAAACAGCCGGACAAACCGCCGTTCCTCGTCAGAAAGGTCTATCTGAAGGACACTTCCTTCGAGGCGCCCCACACACCACAGATCTTCTCCGAGAACTGGCAGCCAGAGGTCAATATCCAGCTCTCCAATTCCGGCACGTCCCTGGGAAACGATACTTACGAAGTCGTCCTGAGCATTACCATTACCACCAAGCTGGGAGACAAAACAGCTTATCTGATAGAAGTGCATCAGGCCGGCATTTTCGAGGCCTCCGGCATAGACGAGGGCGATATTCCCCGCTTCCTGGGAACCTTCTGCCCCTATACCCTGTTTCCCTATCTGCGCCAGTCCGTGGACGACCTGCTGCACAAGGGCGGGTTCCCTGGTTTTCTGCTCACACCCGTGGATTTCGACGCCATCTACGAGGGACAGGCGCAACAGAAGCAACAGGAAGCCGCAGCGGGCGAGGCCAGACACTGAACCTGGCCGCATCGGCGCCACGATGACCCATCATGCAAGCCGCCAAGACTGAGACCCTGGCCGTACTGGGCGCCGGCGCCTGGGGCACGGCGCTGGCGGTACTGCTGGCGCGCAATGGTGCCTGCATCAGGCTCTGGGGACATGAGCCCGGGCACATGGAGCAGCTTATCCGCGAGCGCTGCAATGCGCGGTTCCTGCCGGGAACATCCTTTCCCGATGCCTTGCAACCCTGCAAGGAAATTTCCCGTGCGCTGGATGGCGTGCGCGACATCCTGATGGTGGTTCCCAGCGCCGGTTTCCGGGAAACACTGCAGCGCATCACTGCAACAACGGCCGACGGCATCCGCCTGGCCTGGGCCAGCAAGGGCATGGAACCCGGAACGGGCAAGCTGCTGCACGAGATCGTTGGCGAGGTCATGGGCAAGGACACGCCCATGGCGGTCATCTCGGGCCCTACGTTCGCTCATGAGGTGGCGCAGGAACTGCCCACCGCCATTTCCGCGGCGGCCAGCGATGAAGGCTTTGCGCGGGACCTGGTGAGCCTGCTGCACAATGACCGTTTCCGCGTCTACACGTCTCACGATATCATCGGTCTTGAGGTGGGCGGCGCCGTCAAAAACGTCCATGCCATCGCCGCGGGCATCGCCGACGGCCTGGGCTTCGGCGCCAACACCCGCGCCGCCCTCGTGACCCGCGGCCTGGTGGAAATGACCCGCCTGGGCGTGGCCCTGGGCGGCCGGCGCGAAACCTTCATGGGCCTGGCGGGCCTGGGCGATCTGGTGCTGACCTGCACCGACAACCAATCGCGCAACCGCCGCCTGGGACTGGCCCTGGCCGGCGGCAAGACGCTGCGGGAGGCCCTGGGTGAAATCGACCAGGCCGTGGAAGGCATTCAGAGCGCCCTGGAGACCACCAACCTGGCGCGCCGCCACGGCATCGTCATGCCCATCGCGGAGCAGGTCTATCAGGTGCTTCACGAAGGCAAGCCGCCCCGGGAGGCGGTCGATGCCCTGCTCTCCCGCCATCAGCGCGATGAATCCTTTGGCGTCTGAGCGCCAAGCGCCGTGAAAGCCATGATCCTTGCCGCCGGACGCGGCGAACGCATGCGCCCCCTGACGGACTCCACCCCCAAACCACTCTTGCAAGCGGGCGGGCGCGCCCTCATCGAATACCACATCACCGCCCTGGTGCAGGCGGGCATCCAGGACATCATCATCAATCATGCCTGGCTGGGCGCGCAAATCGAAACCTTCCTCGGTGATGGCGGCCGCTACCATGCCCGTATCCGCTACTCCCCTGAAGGTGAGCGGGGACTGGAAACGGGTGGCGGCATCCGCCGCGCCCTGCCCCTCCTGGGTGACGCGCCCTTCATCGTGGTCAATGGCGACATCTGGACAGACTATTCCTTCACCGATTTACCGTCGGCGCCACGCGGCCTGGCTCATCTCGTCGTGGTTCCCAACCCCGACTACAACAAGAGCGGGGATTTCGTCCTGCAGGACGACCTCATACACAACCGTGGAAAACCACGCTATACCTTCAGCGGCATCGGCGTCTATCACCCGCGCCTGTTCGCCAACTGTGAAGATGAAAGGTTCCCCCTTGCCCCACTGCTGCGCCAGGCGGCGGACGCCGGCCAAGTCAGTGGTGAATGCTACGCCGGGCTGTGGCTCGATGTGGGAACACCGCGGCGCCTGATGGAATTGGACCAATTACTGACATCGGATAAAACCTAGGGCCTGTTAACACGATAAACATGCCAGCGTTGCCGCCCCAAAACGCCACGCATGACAACGGGTGTGGTTTTACCACTCTGGGAAAATAACGCATAATGATCTCATGCATCCAGCCAAGAGCCGCCCATGGGAACCGAGGTAAGCAGCAGCCGCTTTTTCAAGCAGGATTTCAAGACCTACGAAAAGCGGTTGAACGAAGAGACCGCCTTGCTGGGCGAATGGTTTGCCAACAACAATTTCGCCAACGAACACCCCAAGGGCGGGTTCGAGCTGGAGGCTTGGCTGGTGGACGAGAACTGCGTGCCGAGTCCTGTCAACGACGCCTTCCTCGAACGGGGCAAGGATATCCTGGTGGTGCCCGAACTGGCCAAGTTCAATGTGGAGATCAACGGCAGCCCCCTCTTCCTTGAAGGCGACGCCCTTGCCGTCATGGAAGCGGAACTGCAGGAAACCTGGCGCCGCTGCAGTACCATCGCCGCATCTCTCGACTCCTCCATGCTGATGATCGGCACCCTGCCCACGGTGCGCGACCGCGATCTCAACCTGGCAAACATGTCGAAGATGGAGCGCTTCCGCGCCCTCAATGAACAGGTGCTGAGACTGCGCAAGGGGGAGCCCATCGGGCTGGACATCCAGGGCTTCCAGCACCTGCGCACGGCCCACTACGATGTCATGCTGGAGGCCGCCGCCACCTCATTCCAGATTCACCTGCAGATCGGACGGGACCAGGCGGTGCGCATGTACAACGCGGCCCAGATCATATCGGCCCCCATGGTCGCAGCCGCCGCCAACTCGCCCTTCCTGTTCGGCAGAAACCTGTGGGACGAATCGCGCATCCCCCTGTTCGAACAGGCCATTGCCGTGGGTGGTTTCAATTCGCCCGAGTGTGGCGCGCAACAGCGCGTGAACTTTGGCGTCGAATATGTCAGGGATTCCCTGTATGAGTGTTATCTCAAGAACCAGACATGCTTTCCCATCCTGCTCCCGGCCTGCATGGATGAGGACGTAGAAAAACTGGCCCATCTGCGCCTGCACAACGGCACCATCTGGCGCTGGAACCGCCCCCTCATCGGAGTGGACGAAAACGGCGAAAATCACCTGCGCATCGAGCACCGCGTGGTGCCGGCCGGCCCCACCATCAGCGACAGCTTCGCCAACGCCGCCTTGTTCTTCGGCCTGGTGTATGAGCTGGGCACCCTGCCCGTAGCGCCGGAGTCCCTGTTGCCTTTCGATGAGGCGCGCCGCAATTTCTACAATGCCGCCCGGTCGGGACTGCGCAGCAAGGTCACCTGGCTCAATGGCAAGCGCTGCGCCATTCTCGACCTGTTGCTGGAGGAACTCCTGCCCCTGGCGCATAACGGCCTGCACAAACTGGGCATCGACCCGGCGCAGGCTGCCCACTACCTGGGCATCATGGAAGAACGTCTGCGCAGCGGGCAGAACGGCGCCGCGTGGCAGCGCGCCTATATGGAAAAACACCAGTGCGATATGAAGGCGTTGACAGCCGCCTATCTGGAGCGGCAGGAAAGCGGCAAAGTGGTGCACCAATGGACACTGTGACCGCCCTGCCCATGCTGACTATTATGGACTCACTCCCCGCAGGGTTCCTTGACTGCGAACCGACCCGGCTGCATACCATTTTTTCAGGCCCCACGCTGATCCACCTGGAGGGGCGACGCACCCCCCCACTGTTCGTATCCATCCTTCTTCACGGCAACGAATACACCGGATTGCTGGCGGTACAGAAACTGCTGCGCCACTACCAGGGCCGTGGACTGCCGCGCGCCATGTCGCTGTTCGTGGGCAACGTGGCGGCGGCGCGCTTCGGCCTGCGCCGCCTCGACCACCAACCCGACTATAACCGTATATGGAATGGCAACGGCACTCCCGAACACGAGGCCATGCAGCGGGTATTTGAAGAAATGGAACAGCGCAAGGTAGTGGCCAGCATCGACATCCATAACAACACGGGCCACAACCCCCACTACGCCTGCGTCAACCGCCTTGATCACCGCTTTCTCCACCTGGCGGCCTTGTTCAACCGCACCGTGGTATACTTCACCAAGCCTGAGGGCGTACAATCGGCGGCCTTCGCCCGCCTGTGCCCGGCGGTCACCCTGGAATGCGGCCGCCCGGGCGAGCCGCGGGGCGTCGAGCATGCCTTTCAATACCTGAATGCGGCCCTCAATCTGGCAGACTTCCCCGGCAATCCCGTGGTACGGGGGGATATCGACCTGTTCCATACCGTCGCCGTCGTCAAGGTTCCCCGCGATATCTCTTTCGGCTTTGGCGAAACCGCCACGGACATTCGCTTCATCGAGGATCTGGACCGCCTCAATTTCTCGGAACTCCCGGCCGGCACCTGCCTGGCCTATACGGACACCGGCAAAAACGTACGTCTTGACGTTCGCGACGAATGTGGGAAAGAAGTGAGCAGACAATACTTTTCTTTTGAAAATCAAAAGATTTGCACGCGCGCCGAGGTCATGCCGGCCATGCTCACCCTGGACCCGCAGGTGATCCGGCAGGATTGCCTGTGCTATCTTATGGAACGCCTGCCGCTACCGCTTGCGTCTTAACAGTAAGGCCCATCGCCGACGAACCCCATGCCCAAGGATACCCGCAAAGAAAATCAGCTGCTGCGCCGCAAACTGGAGGATTTCATGGCCCAGGCGCGCCAGAACGAACGCAAGCTGCGGCGCTTCCAGTCACTGGAACTCAACCTCATCGGGCTGCATTCCCTTTACGACCTCATCAAGGCCATCCTCTACCCGGACTATGCCACCTTCAAGTGGGACATCGTCACGCTCATCCTGCTCGACCCGGAATACGAGATCCAGCGCATACTCGAAGAGGCCCATATCGATCTGGAACAACACCCCACCCTGATGTTCGCCTCTGAACGCGAACAACTGGAAACGCTCTATCCCCACTCCCTTTTTCCCACCCTGAGCGCCTACCGTCCCCGCAAGCATGCGCGCCTGTTCGTTCCCAAGACACGCCGACCGGCCAGCGTCGCCCTGCTGCCCCTGGTGCGCCATGGCAAACTCATCGGCAGTCTCAATATCGGCAGTTGCTCCGACAACCGTTTCATCAAGGGCGTGCGCACGGATTTCTTCGAACACCTGGGCGGCGTGGTGGCCATCTGCCTGGAGAACGCCGTCAACCATGAACGTCTCAAGCGCCAGGGCCTGACCGATACCCTGACGGCCGTCAACAACCGCCGTTTCTTCGACCAGCGCCTGGGGGAGGAAGTGGCCCACGCCACCCGCGAGCAGCACCCCCTGTCCTGCCTGCTGCTGGATATCGATCACTTCAAGGAGGTCAACGACCGCCACGGCCACCAGATGGGCGACCGGGTATTGATGGAAGTGGCGGCGCTGATACGCGCCCAGATGCGCGGCAACGATGTGCTGGCCCGCTACGGAGGCGAGGAATTTGCGGCGCTGCTGGCGCAAACCCCCAATGCGGCAGCCATTGAAGTGGCGGAGCGCATACGCGGCAGTATTGCTGAAAGAAGCTTCAGCATGAAAGGGGAACCAGATTTCAGCGTCACCATCTCCATCGGCATTGCCACCCTGGACCCCACTAGCCTCGACCAGGCCCGCCCCGTGGATGGGGAATATCTCGTCGGCCAGGCCGACAAATCACTTTACGACGCCAAGGCATCAGGCAGAAACCGGGTCGTCTCGTCCGGCAACATACGCCTCGACAGCGAGTGGCTGGTGGCGGGCTGAGGATTGCTTGTTCCACCAACAGATCAGGTCAATTCCCGTACCATGCGCGACATGGTCAGCCCCTGCACCATGATGGAAAAAACCACGACCACATAAGTGGCCATGAGGATGATTTCCCGTTCCGCTCCCGGCGGTATGGACAAAGCCAGCGCCACGGAAATCCCGCCGCGCAGGCCACCCCATGTCATGATGCGCACCACGCCGGGACTGAATTCCCGGCGGAAACGCAGCAGGGTGACCGGCACGGAGACACTGATGAAACGCGCCACCAGCACCATGGGAATGAGGAACACCCCCGCCATGAGATATTGCATGTTGAATGTCAGGGCAAGAATTTCCAGCCCGATGAGCACGAACAACACGGCATTCAGCACATCGTCCGCCAGCTCCCAGAACTTGTCGATATGCTCCCGGCTGGTGGCGGACATGGCCAGCAGCCGGCCATGGTTGCCGATGAGCAGGCCGGCGATGACGATGGCAATGGGGCCGGAAACATGAATCGCATCGGCGAGGGCGTATCCACCCGTCACCACCGCCAGGGTGATCAATATCTCCACCTTGTAATCGTCCACCGATTTGAGCATGGCATAGGCAAGGCCGCCCAGCACCAGACCGAACAGGATACCACCCACCACCTCCTGGCCCAGCAGCATGGCGATGGAACCCGCGCTGACAGGTTGCGCCTCCAGGGCAATGCCCGCCAATACCAGGAATACCACCACACCGATGCCGTCATTGAACAGGGACTCGCCGGTAATCTTGGTCTCCAGGCTCTTGGGCACGCCCGAGGTCTTGAGGATACCCAGTACCGCGATGGGATCGGTGGGTGAGATCAGGGCGCCGAACAACAAACAATAGATCAGGGGAAGATTGATGCCCAGCTTCCCCAACAGCCACCAGCTCATGAAACCTATGAGGAAGGTCGAGATCAGCACGCCGATGGTCGCCAGCAGGATGATCACCCATTTCTGCGAAGCCAGATCGTTGATGTTGACATGGAGGGCGCCGGCAAAGAGGAGAAAGCTCAACATGCCATGCATCAAGGTCTCGTTGAAATCGATACTATCGATCAACACCCGCGCCGGCGCGGACAAATTGAACCCGAAATAATCCAGCACCATCAGCCCCAATGACATCAACAGGGCAATAAGCATCAGGCTGATGGTGCTGGGCAATCTGATAAAACGGTGATTGATAAAACTGAAGAGGGCGGCCAAGGTCAGCAGTACAGCGATGATGTCGAACAGGTTCATGGGTGTTCCTGGATTGTGGGTTGGTTATTCAGGCCGCAGTTTTCTTGTCTCTCAGGCCTAGTACTCAGTCAAGGTTACAACCTTGACTGAGTACTAGGTCCAACGCGCCAACTTGGGCAGATCTCCTTTCAGACCCATGGCCTGGCGGATGAGGCTGTTTTTCACTGGCCCGTCGATATTGGCCAGCTTGAGGCCGGTATTGCGCAATACGCGCAAAGGAAACGCCGTGGCCCCGAAGAGGCGTTTGAAACCGTCCATGGCCGACATGGTGAGCAGATTGTCGCCCTTGCGCCAACGTTCATAGCGGCGCAGCACACCTTGGGTGTGGAAGGGGCGGCCCCGCGCCAGTGCATCCAGCAGGACTTCTGACAGGGCGGCGGCATCGAGGAAACCGAGATTCACTCCTTGACCCGCCAGGGGGTGAATCATGTGCGCCGCATCGCCCACCAGGGCGCGGCGCGGGGCAATGTAACGGGTGCTGTGCTGCAGGCGCAGGGGAAAGGCGGCGCGCTCACCCGCTTGCAGCACTTCGCCCAGTTTGCACTCGAAAGCCTCGCCCAGGGCCTGGCAGAATGCCGTTTCATCCAGGGCCAGCAGTTCATCCGCCTGTTGGGGCGTAGTGGACCACACGATGGAACTGCGCCCGTCGCGCAGGGGCAGAAAGGCCAGGGGCCCGTCGGGCATGAAGCGCTGCCATGCCGTCTGCTCATGGGATTTCCGGGTGGCAACGGCGGCCACCACGGCCTTCTGTTCATAAGACCAGCCCTGCGTGGCAATGCCCGCCTGTTGACGCACACGGGAATTCCCCCCATCCGCGCCGACGACGAGCGCCGCGGTGATGGCGTCGCCGCTCTCGAAGTGCACACACGCCTGCCCAACCTCATCCTCGATAGTGGTGATGCTGGCGGGGCAGATCAGATCGATATTGTCAAAGGCGTCCATGCGCTCCAGCAGCGCGCGCTGAATGACACGATTCTCGATGATATGTCCCAGCCGCGGCTCGGCGATGGCGGCGCAATCGAAATGAATGACGCCGCTGCCCGCGGCATCCCATACATGCATCTCGTGGTAGGGGCTGACACCCATCTCCACCATGCGATCCCAGGCACCCAGGGCCATGAAGATATGCTGCGAGGCGGCGGAGACGGCCGATACGCGCAGGTCCACGCTGTCCCTGGGCCAGCGGGTCTTGGGACGGCGCGCCTCGATGACGGCCACCTGGAAACGGCTGCCGCCCAGCATGCAGGCCAGGGCGGCCCCCACCATACCGGCGCCGACGATCACGATGTCATAGTGGCGGCTCATGGGGATATCATTCGACAGGCAGTCCGCGCGCCAGACGCGGCAGCCGTCCGGCCAGGCCCATGGCCTGACGCATCATGAGCCGCTTGACGGGCGGGAGCTGGTCGAGGGCCAGAAGCCCGAGATTGCGGCCCAGCACCAGGGGCGGAAAGGTGGTGCTGAAGAGGCGCACCAGTCCGTCGGTGAGGCGCGCCACCCGTTGTTGATCCTGCCTCCGCCAGCTGTTGTAACGTTTCAAAACCCGCGCCGCGCCGATGTCACCACCCGCATGCCGCGCCTGGCTGATCACTTCGGCGAGGGCGGCCACGTCGCGGATACCCAGATTGAAACCCTGGCCGGCAACGGGGTGCAGGGTATGGGCGGCATTGCCGATCAACGCCAGGCGCGGGATATCGCTGGGCCCGGCCATCATCAGCGCCAGGGGATAGGCCGCGCGGCGGCCGGCCTTCCGCAGGATGCCGAGACGATAGCCGAAACGCTCCTGCAGGCGGGCCAGAAATTCAGCGTCATCCAATGCCAGCAATGCCTCTTCCTGTCCCTGATTTACGGTCCACACCAGAGAACAGCGGTTTTCACTCATGGGCAGCATGGCCAGAGGGCCGCTGTCGGTGAAACGCTCAAAGGCGGTATTGTCATGGGGCCGGCCCGGCGTGACGTTGGCGATCACGGCGCACTGGCCATAATCCCAACGGCGGGTGGCAATGCCCGCCAAATCGCGCACCACTGAGCGCCCGCCGTCGGCGCCGATGATCAGCTGGGCACTGAGCACTTTTTTCCCGCCTTCCATGCTGACCTGGACACATGCCCTGTCGGTCCCAGTCTCCAGGGCCGTCAATTCACAGGGACAGAGCAAGTCCACGTTTTCCAGTTTCTTCAGGCGGGCGGAAAACAATTTCCCCAGGTCACGGTTTTCCACCACATAACCCAGGGCGCCGTAACCGTATTGGGCGGCATCCATTCTCAGCATGCCGAAGCGCCCCCGGTCCGATACATGAATCCTTTTGATGGGCGTTACTGCAGAGGCCAACTCGTCCCACAATCCCATGGCGGCAAAAATGCGCCGGCTCCCATAGGCCAGGGCGATGCTGCGGTCATCGTAACTCGGCTGGGACGAAGCGCGCAGGGGAACGGCCTCGATCACGGCGATACGCAGGGCGGTGCTACCCAGGGCGCAGGCCAGGCTGGCGCCCACCATGCCGCCGCCGACGATGATCAGGTCGTAGTCGAATGCCGTCTCCGTCACGCGCACATCAGAGCCTCAATCTCTTCCACGGACTTGGGGACATCCTTGCTGAGCACGTCGCACCCATGGCGCGTCACCAACACATCGTCCTCGATGCGCACACCGATGTTCCACCATTTCTTCGCTATCCCCTTGCTGCCGGCCGGAATGTAGAGGCCGGGCTCCACCGTCATCACCATGCCGGGCTCCAACATGCGCCACGCATCGCCCACCTTGTAGTCTCCCACATCGTGCACGTCCATGCCCAGCCAGTGGCCGGTGCGGTGCATGAAAAAACGTTTGTAGGCCTCTTTCTTGATGAGGGTGCGCAAATCGCCTCTCAGCAAACCCAGCCCGCGCAGGCCCCGGGTCAAGACCCGCACCGCCGCCCGATGGGGGTCCATCCAATGATTGCCCGGGCGGATCTTGTCGATGGCGGCGAGCTGCGCCTCCAGCACCAACTCATAGATGAGGCGCTGCGGCTCGGTGAAGCGGCCATTGACGGGAAAGGTGCGCGTGATATCGGCGGCGTAGTTTTCCAACTCGGCGCCCGCATCGATCAGCAGCAGGTCGCCATCCTGTAGCTGCGCATTGTTGTCGGTGTAGTGCAGGATGCAGGCGTTGGCGCCGCCGCCGACGATGGGAGGATAGGCGGTGTGCCGGCAGCCGTTGCGCATGAACACATGCAACAGCTCCGCTTCGATCTGGTATTCCCACATGCCCGGCCGGCAGACCTGCATGGCGCGCACATGGGCCTGTGCCGATATCCTGGCCACGCGGCGCATGAGAGAGATCTCCTTGCGGCTCTTGAACAGGCGCATTTCATGCAGCAGGTGCTCCAGTGACACGATCTCTCCCGGCACATGGACACCGGCCCGTGATTTCTGGCGAATCTGTTTCAACCATGCGGGAATTTTCTGGTCGTATTCGGGGCTGCTGCCCATGGTGTAGTAGACCTTTTCCCGGTTCTCCAGCAATCCCGGCAGAATTTCGTCGATGTCGCTAATGGGAAAGGCGTCATCGGCGCCATAGACTGCCCTGGCACCCTCCGAACCATGGCGCGGACCTGTCCACAATTCCAGATCGGGATCACGCTCCCGGCAAAAGAGGATATAACTGCCCTGGGTGCGCCCCGGGATGAGCACCAGCACGGACTGGGGTTCGGAAAACCCCGTCAAATAGTAAAAATCACTGTCGGGGCGGTAGGGGTATTCGATATCCCGGTTGCGGGTGGCAACGGGCATGGTGGGCAGGATGGCGATGCCGTCCCGGCCCATCATGTGCATCAGTCGCTTGCGGCGCTTGGCATATTCCTGCATCAGTGCAACACCTTATTGTTGTCGCCGTTCTGTTCACGCTCGGCCTGCAATTCTTCATAGATCAGCATGACGCCGACTCGCACATATTCCGACAACTCCATGAAGGAGGCCTCGTCGATCTCCTCGTCCCCCTCCTCGTCGTCGTGATAAACCCGCGAGATTTCAATCATGTCCTTGACGATCTCCTCGACATTGTCGGGTACCTGTTGTTCGCTGTCCAAACCGCCCACAGCCAGGCCATAGAGAAATCCCTTGCACCAGTCCGCCAGCGCCTGGGTGCGCACCGCCAATATCTGATCATCATCGGGCAACAACAGCCGGAAACTGAACTCGGCGTCCCTGATCTGCAGCAGCGTATCCTTATATACTCGTTGCAGCATGGGCCACCCCTGCTCCCGGGAAGAATCGCCCTCTGGCGGCGAGTGTCGTTCCGCGCCTTCTTCATACAGGTGCGCCACCCAGTCTTCCTGGGTCACCGCTTGCTGGGCGCAGACGAGGCCACAGAGCAAGCCGTGACATTCCGCGGTTTCCTGGACGATGCCCAGATGCCGAAAGGCAATATTGACTTGCGTAAAATCCATCACCACCTTGAGCCCCTGACCCGGCACTAAACGTTCCATCATAAACGATCACGCGCTTCACGTTAAGGAAGCTCTGCGGGCAGCGCCCGCCTTCTTTCTTTAATTATTAAAAATCAGCAAGATACAAATCCACCGATTGACGCACGGCAGTCAAGCTGAAAAAAGGACCCTGCCGCGCCTCGTTACAGACACCAAAAACTGCCATTGACCGAAAAATGGCAGCGAACTATAGTTAGATCATGAACTCACATGAAATGGATCAAGCAGACATCGAAAAACTTACGGCCAGCGTGGAAGAGCTTCTGCAGCTCTGCGAAACGTTGATGGATGAGAATGCCCGCCTGAGCAAACAGAACCGCCAGTTGCTGGCAGAACGAAATACCCTGAATGAAAAGAACCAGCTTTCCCAGTCCAAGATCGCCGGCATGATCACACGCCTGAAAACCCTGGAAGTCGAGCTATGAACGCAGACAGCACCCCCGTCACCATCAATATCCTGGACAAGGAGTACCGCGTCTCGTGCATGCCTGGTGAGCGCGATGCCTTGGTAAATTCCGCCGGCTTTCTCAATGGCAAGATGAAAGAAGTCCGGGATACTGGAAAAGTCATCGGCATGGACCGAATTTCCATCATGGCGGCCTTGAACATCACCCACGACCTCCTGAAATTCAAAGCTCAGGTGGAGGATTTCGAGCAGCATACGGCGCCAAGGTTGCAGGCGCTGCAACACAAGATTGATGCCGTGCTGGAAAAAGGCAGACAACTGAAGCTTTAAGATCTATCTGATATGGGCATACCCTGTAACGCCCGTTAGTGAACTGGAAAATACTCTTGAGCCTAATAGACTGCCCAGGGGACGGAGTATTGATATTATTGAGCAGGCCCGCCCCGTGCGGGAAGCCTACGATATCATCGTTGTTCCCACCTGAACCTCTGGTTCAAGGGCGAAGGTTCACGACGACGAATATGGGGGATGCCCTCTTCTTTATATCCACCAATGCCCGGCCGTAAGGAAATCCGCCATCAGATGCGGGCGCAGCGCGCCGAACTGAGCCCGGCATTCCGCCACCATGCATCTACGCTGATCTGTAAGCAGTGCATCAAAACCGGCGCCTTCCGCAGCAGTCAGCGCATTGCATGTTATTTTCCCTGCAATGGAGAAGTGGACCTCTTCCCCTTGGTGGAACAGGCCTGGGCCATGGGCAAAACCTGCTATCTGCCCATCCTGGACGACTTCAAAAATAACCACCTGCTGTTTGCGCCCTTCCACCAGGGGGACATACTCCATAGAAACCGCTTTGGCATACCCGAGCCGACAATTTCCCGGCGCAGATGCCTGTCAGCCAGACACCTCGACCTGATACTCACGCCGCTGGTGGCATTCGATACATCCGGAAACCGCATCGGCATGGGGGGCGGCTTCTATGACCGCACCCTGGCCTTTCTCAAACAGCGGCGCTCCTGGCACAGGCCCCGCGTCTATGGTATTGCCTACGAATTTCAGAAAACCCGCCATATCGCCCCGGAACCCTGGGATGTCCCGCTGCATGGCATCGTCACCGAGGCCAATATATATAAATAGGAATCACAAATGAATTACTGGCTCATGAAATCCGAACCTGACACCTACGCCATCGATGACCTGGAAAAACAACCCCGTAAGACCGATCACTGGGACGGCATACGCAATTATCAGGCGCGCAACTTCATGCGCGATGAAATGAAAAAAGGCGACCTTGCATTCTTCTATCACTCAAACTGCAATGATCCAGGTATCGTCGGCATCATGGAGATCGTCAAAGAAGCCTACCCCGATTTTACGGCATGTGATCCCAACAGCGCCTATTTCGACCCCAAAAGCGACGCCAACAATCCGCGCTGGTACATGGTCGATGTAAAATTCAAATGCAGATTTGATAAAACCGTCACCTTAAAAGAACTGAAACAATATTCAGCGCTCGAATCCATGAGGCTTCTGCAACGAGGCAACCGCCTTTCCATCATGCCCGTAAACACCGCGGAATGGCGGTTCATCCTCTCTCTCGCAACCGGAAAACAACCTGCATAAACAAGCCAGGTTAAAATTTTCTCACGCCTTTCCTCATTGCAATACCCGGCTCAACCCTGACGCTTCTTCTCCCGCACATCATGAAAATACGCCTTAGAACGGCAAAAATATTCCTTTTCAGGGAAAAATTTCCATCATGGCGCAACAGGGATATTTCCACTCATTTAAAACAATCCATTGAAAAAAATGCTGCTCATACCAATCATGCGCAGTGGTAATTGCAACACAATTCTTTTCTTGGATTATTATTCGAGCATGCATTTCGCGCTATATATATAGCGTAATCCTTACCTTCATAAAATCACTTCCCAGGTGATTTTCATCATGAAAATATCCATAACGCATGGGTGAAATGAAAAATGATTGATAAGGGATTCATTCAAGAATAAAAAACGACTGTCGATACACAAACTCGAATGTAGAAATTTTTGCGCAAATACTAGCAATATGTGTAAAGATGATTATACTTAATTGCGTTTAACACTCGGAGGATAAACGATGGCCACAAAAAAATCTGTCGCCAAAAAGAAAGTAGCAACGAAAAAGAAAGCCGTAGCCAAGAAAAAAGTTGTAGCAAAGAAAAAGGTCGTTAAGAAAAAAGCTGCCGCTAAAAAGAAAGTTGTAAAGAAAAAATCCGCTGCTAAAAAGAAGGTCGTAAAGAAAAAAGCCACCACCAAAAAGAAGGCAGCCGCCAAAAAGAAAGTCGCTAAGAAGAAAGCAGCGCCCAAAAAGAAGGTAGCCAAGAAAAAGGCAGCCGCTAAAAAGAAAGTTGCCAAGAAGAAAGCAGCGCCCAAAAAGAAGGTAGCCAAAAAGAAAACTGCCGCCAAGAAGAAGGCTGCTCCCAAGAAAAAAGTGGCCAAAAAGAAGGCAGCCGCTAAAAAGAAATAAAGAAACCGGGGCTGCTGGCATCAGCGCCTTGAGTCATTTGTGAAAGCACTAAAAAGGCCCGTCGCAACGGGCCTTTTTTTATGGGAAAAACCTGGGTAACCCCATGGAAATCATGGTGTTATCTATCTTCATAAGGAGAGTCCCGGGATATCCCGGTCAAGCGCGCAATGAGGCGATTACAGGCCTTGTGTCGGGACGAACGCCGCGCCACAGATAAAAGGACTCCGCCGCCTGTTCCACCAGCATGCCCAGCCCATCCATCAGCCGTACGACACCCTGGGCCTTCCCCCATTGCAGGAAGGGATTGAGTGTCAAGCCGTACATCATGTCATAGCAGGCGCCGTTTTCCACCACGATGCCATCCGGCAAGGGGAGCCGTTCGCCATGTAAACTGGCCGCCGTGCCGTTTATCACAAGATCAAAAGACACATCCCCAAGGGCGTCGAAGCCACATCCCTCTATGGGGAGGCCATCGGAGAATTCCCTGGCGAGGATCTCCGCCTTGTCGGCCGTACGATTGGCGATGACGACTTGCAATGGATGCTCAGCCAACAAGGGCCCCAGCACACCACGCACGGCGCCACCGGCCCCCAGGATTAAAACCCGTTTCTCGGAAATGGGACAGTCATGGTTGACGATGATGTCGCGGACCAAACCAACGCCATCGGTATTGTCGCCCCGCACCCGTCCCGACTCGAGAAAGATCATGGTATTGACGGCGCCGGCCCTTTCCGCCCGTTCACTGCGCTCATCGACATAGGCCCACGCCTCCTGCTTGAACGGCACGGTGATATTCAGCCCCTTGCCACCGGCCGCCCTGAAGTTCCCTACTGCCTGGCTGAAGCCGCCTGCGTCGACCTGAATGGCCTCGTAGATGATGCGCTGCCCTGTCTGGTGTGCAAACGCCTGATGAATCTGCGGTGATTTGCTGTGACTGACCGGGTTGCCCATGACGGCATAACGGTCAGGCGGCGCATCGAAGTCGAAGAGTGGATCCATATGGTTTCCGTAAGGCTCAGCCGGAAAAGACGCCCTTTAGAATAAAGAAAAAGAGTATGGCGAGAAGCCCGCCTGCCGGCAAGGTAACGACCCAGGACATGAAAATGGTACGGATCACGCGCATATTCAATGCCGCGATACCCCGCGCCAAACCCACACCCAACACCGCTCCAACCAGGGTGTGAGTGGTGGAAATGGGCAACCCGGTTCCAGAGGCCAGCACCACGGTGGTTGCCGCCGCCAACGTCGCCGCGAAACCCCGGCTGGGGGTCAGCTCGGTGATGCGTGTGCCAATGGTTGCGATCACCTTATGCCCATAGGTGATCAGTCCAATGACGATACCCACGCCACCCAGTATCAGGATCCAGATCGGCAAGACCGACTTCTGGGCAACGGCGCCATCGTTTTCCACAATGCTTACAACGGCGGCGATGGGGCCGACGGCATTGGCGACATCGTTGGAACCATGGGCAAAGGCCATGGCGCAGGCCGTCACCATCATCAATACCGCGAACACCTTCTCTACATTGGTGAAATGAAAATCCTGATCGGCCTCAGGATCGATCTCGATACGCCGGATGTATACCTGGCTGACCGCCGCTATGACCAAACCGGCCACGACGGCAAGCAGATAAGATTCCAGTGCGCTCAATTCCAGCCCCACATGCTTGAGGCCCTTGAACACCGTCACCAGGGTGATGACAAAACCCGTCAGAAAGATATAGACCGGGACAAAGCGCTTGGCGTTGGCGAAGGGGTCGCTGGTGTCCATGATCAGTTTCTGGACGCTCAGAAACAGGCCATAGGCGATGGATCCGGCCAGCAATGGCGATACGACCCAGCTCATGACAATAGTGCCCACTTTGCCCCAGTGCACGGCTTCCATTCCGATCCCGACGGCGGCAAAACCGACGATGGCGCCGACGATGGAGTGAGTCGTGGAGACGGGCCACCCAAAATAGGATGCGATCAACAACCAGATACCAGCCGCCAACAGCGAAGCCAACATGCCGTACACCAGCAACTCCGGCGTCGCCGCCATCATATTGGCATCGAGCATGCCCTTGCGTATGGTCTGGGTCACCTCTCCCCCTGCCAGGAAGGCGCCGGCAAATTCAAACAGGGCGGCGATGATCACCGCCTGCCTGATGGTCAGGGCGCCTGACCCTACAGAGGTGCCCATGGCATTGGCGACGTCATTGGCGCCGATGCCCCATGCCATGAAGAAACCGAAGGCAATTGCAAGAATGATAAAAGTGGTTCCGAATTCCATCCTGCCGCCCCGCTATTTGGCCAGCATCAGCTGCAGACGGCTGCCCACGCGCTGCGCGAGATCGGCCACATCGCCAATCCACTGGATGATCTGATAAAGGAATACGACATCGACGGGCGGCAGGTCCTTCTCGATTTCGAACAACATGGAACGGATTTCCACCTGCAGCACATCGGTATCGTTTTCGATCTTGTTCAGCCCCTTGATGAGCTTGGTAACCAACTTGGCCTCCTGACCCCGGAAACCCGTTTCCAGCAACTCATCGAATTCATTGATGACCTTCTGTGCCTGCAAGGCGGCATCGACACTGCGCTTGACGTATTTCATGACTTTCCTGCCGAGAGGCTTGGGGATGCTCATCTTGCGCCCCAGCATCAGACCCGCAATGTCCTTGGCCTTGTTGGCCATGTAATCCTGCATGGCGATCACTTCCAGCAGGTCGCGCCGGTCCACGGGCAAAAACATGCCCTTGGGTAACTGCAGTCTCAACTCACGCTTCAATACATCCGCCTCATTCTCCAAGGTCACGATTGACTCCTGGACTTTCTTCATCTCCTCGATATCCCGGGCGATGACAGCCTCAAAAAAGGGTACGAGTTTGACAACGCAGGCAGAGGCGCACTCCATGTGCTGCTGCAGGGGGCCTACAGGCGAACGGCCAAACATGCGGAACAGATAATCAGACATACAGCGATCCTCTTAGAAAGATTCTGGCATCGAAGCAGGAAAGAAAAGGTAAAAATTATTTTTCACCATGAAGGCCAGGAAGATTTTTTCATGGCAAAGGAGTCACCTTTGCGGACTTCGTGAAAATCAAATTCAAATAACTGGAAACGGCCGGGCCTACCCCTGCCGCAACCATGTGGCAACGTCCTTGGCATAATAGGTCAGGATGGCATCCGCCCCGGCGCGCTTGATGGACAACAGGGACTCCAGCACCACGGCCCGCTCATCCAGCCAACCATTCTCACTAGCGGCCTTGAGCATGGCGTATTCGCCGCTGACCTGATAGACGAATGTGGGTACGCCAAACTGCTCCTTGATGCGGCGAACGATATCCAGATAAGGCATGCCTGGCTTGATCATTACCATGTCGGCCCCTTCCTCCAGGTCCAGGCCCGCTTCCCACAAGGCCTCGTCGGAGTTGGCAGGGTCCATCTGGTAAGTGTATTTGTTACCCTCCCCCAGATTGGCCGCAGAACCCACGGCATCTCTGAAGGGGCCGTAGAAACTGGATGCATATTTGGCGGAATAGGCCAGTATGCGGGTATGGATATGCCCCACTTTTTCCAGAGCGGTACGTATGGCGCCCACCCTGCCATCCATCATATCCGAAGGCGCCACGATATCGGCGCCGGCAGCGGCATGGGACAAAGCCTGTTTCACCAGGACTTCGACGGTCTCGTCATTGAGCACATAACCGGCCTCGTCGATCAGGCCATCCTGACCATGGGTAGTGAAAGGATCCAAGGCCACATCCGTAATGACGCCCAGGCGGGGAAAATCCTTCTTCAATGCCATCACGGCACGCTGGGCCAGCCCCTCCGGGTTATAGGCCTCGCGGGCATCCTCACTCTTGCAGGCGGCGGGCGTCACCGGAAACAGTGCAATGGCGGGCACGCCCAGCTCAACCAGACGGGCGGCCTCCTCTAACAATAAATCAATACTGAGACGCTCTACACCCGGCATGGAAGGAACGAGCTCACGCGTACCCGAGCCCTCCAATATGAAGACGGGCCAGATCAGGTCATCCGCCGTCAAGGCCGTCTCTCTCATGAGGCGCCGGCTGAAATCGTCACGGCGCATCCTGCGCATCCTGCGCGCAGGGAAAACCCCGCTCTTGATGTCTCTCATGGACACGTCACCCTCCTCTCCACTCAGTGGCCATCAGCGGCCTCCAGGTTATTTTTTGCTGGAAGCCTTTTTTCGGGTATTTTTCGCCGCCGCTTTCTTGCTTGCCGTCTTTTTCGCAACGGTCTTCTTGACCGTTGTTTTCTTTTGGGCAGCCTTCTTTTTCACGGCGACCTTCTTCTTGCTCGTCGTTTTCTTTTTGGCGGCAACAGGTTTCTTTTTACTGACCGGCTTTTTCCTGGCGGCTTTCTTGGCCGCAACGGCTTTTTTCTTGGGCGTTGTCTTTTTCTTGGATGCTACCTTTTTCTGGGGCGTTGCCTTTTTCTTGGCTGACGGCGCCTTCTTGGCCGGCGGTTTTTTCTTTGCCACCGTCTTCTTTTTGCTGGCGGTCTTCTTTTTGGTCACGGTTTTCGCAGCTGACTTTTTCTTGGCCGTCTTCTTGGGCGTTGCCGTCTTCTTGGACGTTACCTTTTTCTTGGCTGACGCCTTTTTTTTGCTAACGGCCTTTTTATCCACAGGTTTTTTCTTTGCCGGCGCTGCCTTGGCTGCCTTCTTTTCGCCTTGGGCAGCTGCCACCCGGTCGATCACCCTGACGATGGCATTGAAAATATCCTTGATCTCCCCCACCCCCTGGACGGTATTGAGACGCCCCTGGGAACGGTAGTATTCGATTAGCGGCGCCGTCTGGTGCTCATAGACCCTGAGGCGGTTGCTGATGGTCTCCTCGTTGTCATCGGCGCGGTGGCGCAGATTACCGCCACATTTGTCGCAGCGATCCTCCAGCTTGGGGGGAGACGTGTAGATATTGTACATCTGACCGCAGGATTCGCAGGTGCGCCGCCCGGTAATGCGCTGCATCAGAATATCGAGATCGATATCGATGAGCAGCGCCATGTCCAGTGGCTTGCCCAACTTGGTCAGCATCTCATCCAGGGCGCGCGCCTGGGGCAGGTTGCGGGGAAAACCATCGAGGATAAAGCCATCCTTGGTATCCGTCTCTTTCAGGCGCTCCCGGATCATGCCCAGCACGATGTCGTCGGAAACCAGACGCCCTGCGTCCATGGCCGCCTTTGCCTGCAACCCCAGTGGCGTCCCCGCCTTGACCGCCGCGCGCAGCAGATCACCCGTCGATATCTGCGGTACATGGTACTTGCTGGCCATCAGTTTGCCTTGCGTCCCTTTGCCCGATCCCGGTGCTCCCAGCAGCACAATTCTCATTTCGCCATCACCCCACTTGTCTCTGAACCTGAGATTTTATTATTCGCCTGCAAAAACAAACTGTTATAAATTTGTACGCAACTGAAAGCGTAACAGGTTAACCATGCGGCGCGCAGTTTGCAACTACGTCAATGATTTAACCCCCTTCCCAGCAAACAATAACATTCCATATTGTATGCTTATACCGTTTTTTACCCATGATGAAAAGCGCGCTTGCGCGAGAATTGTCACTGGGTCATGCTATTAACCCGGCAACCATATATATGGTATTCAGGACTTCAGGCCTGCGCTGGAACAAGGCGCGGTGCGCAGGCAATGGTGATTCCATTGGCAAGCGCCGCAACGCCGTGCCGGCGCAGGCCTGAA
>JALSGV010000034.1 GCA_026982565.1 Gammaproteobacteria bacterium | reverse complement strand
GGGCATCGAGCGCCGACATGAAGGCATCGAAATCCGCTTCGTTGAGATTGAAAAGCCGCTGATCAAGCAGAATATTTTCGGCTTCGCGACAGGCGGTTTCCAGCATGAAATCTGAACGGTTTTTGCCTAAAAGGGAGGCAGCCCTGTCAATCAGGCTGCGTTGGGAATCCAATGCTCGCAAATTGATGGGAGCCGTGCGGGTTGCTGACCGTGTCATTTTGGTGCCTCCAGAAATTTGATGATATGTATTATATTGTATATCGGATGGATACACAACGTCTTCAGGGGTGAGGGTCGGGAGTGTTGTGAATCAGGGGCGCTGTACTGAATAAATCAGAGTGCAGATTCCATGCAGAAAGCTGTCTAAATCTAAAAAAAGTGTAACCTAAAGTGTAGCTTGCATAGATAAGTTACAAAAAAACCTTAATAATCAATGTTGCTACACCTGTGCATCATGGGCGGATGGGAGGCCTTGCTTGCCTGTTTCACGATCGATCGGCGAGGAAGGGGTTGCCGGGCTATTCTATGGGCGTGTCCGGGTCGTTGCCCCACTCGGACCAGGAGCCCGGGTAGCCCTTGACGCGCGGGTAGCCCAGGGATTTCAGCACGATGTACGTATGGGACGAGCGTTGATGGGTCTGGCAGTGGACGATGATTTCTTTGTCGGGGGGCGCGCCCGCCGTCGTGTAGAGTTCGCGCAGGACCTCGGCCGGCTTGAATTTCATGTTGTTCTGGCGGTCGATGGCCTGGGTCCATTCCACATTGATGGCGCCGGGGATATGCCCCGCGCGGTAGGCGCGTTTGTCGGCGCCCGCGTATTCCGCCGGTGTGCGCGTGTCGAGAATGACCACGCCAGGGTCGTTCATGTGGCTCAGGATGTAGCTTTTGTCGGCGCGGTGCTCGTCACGATAGTGAACGGGGTATTCCGCTGGTGTGGCCGTGACCGGCTGATCGTCTACAGGATGGCCTTCCTTGACCCAGGCGCCGAGGCCGCCGTTGAGGAGTGAGAAATGGCGGTGGCCTGCCACATCCAGGGTCCACAGGAAACGGCAGGCCTTGTTGCTGGTCTCGTTGTCATAGGCGACCACGTGGGTTTCCGGCGAGATGCCCAGTCCGGACAGGAGCCTGGACAGCTCGCCCTCATCGGGCAACAGCCCCATCACGGGTGGATTGCTCCGCAGGAGCCGGGGGAATTCCAGCCACACCGCGCCGGGTATGTGCTGTTGGGCGTAGAAGGGAGCGTCGGAAAGGTCGACGATGATCAGCTCCGGGGTGTCCAGGCGATCCGCCAGTTCACCCGGTTCGACGAGAAGGGGTAGTTTTGTTTCGGGCACAGTGGTTCAGGTCCATCGGTTTTCGTGAACCGATTAGAATTACCCGATTGGGGGAAAAAAGCAATAACTTATTTTGTTGCCGGGTTAATATCCATGGCGCGCCGGAAGTGACCGGGGGGTGCCTGTGCGCGTCAGCTTGTTGCCCTCTCCCGCGTTTTCACCGGCTGCCGTGATGGACAGGACCCTGAGGCAGTCGGGCGGGCAGGGGCGGCTCATGGAGAGGGAGAGTTCCACCAGGTTCTCCAGGGACTCCTGCATCATAAATTCCCGGTATCTGGCGTGGGAGAAAAGGTCGATATGATTTTGTGATGATTTTGCCATGATTTGCGTCCTTGCTGCGCTTATCGGCAGCGGGACGCAAATCCTGAATCAGTACTTCAGTCCAGGCCGGGTGTCAGAAAGGGGTGGATCGCCTGTTGAATCGCCTGCTGGATGCGGTGATTTCCGCATACCACGTTACCCTTTCTTATGTAATCCGCGCCACCATTGAAATCGGTGATAACGCCGCCTGCTTCCTTGATGAGCAGTGCGCCGGCAGAGAGATCCCACGGTTTCAGGCCGATTTCCCAGAAGCCGTCCAGTCTGCCGCAGGCCACATAGGCCAGGTCCAGCGCGGCCGATCCCGCACGGCGGATGCCCGCTGTCTGCAGCATGAGGCTCTTGAACATCTGCAGGTAGTTGTCCACATACCGATGTTCCTTGAAAGGAAAGCCGGTACCCAGCAGGGCGCCTTCCAGTTGCTTCGCCTTGCTGACGCGCATGCGTTTGTCGTTGAAAAAGGCGCCGCTGCCCCGCGAGGCCGTAAACAATTCATTGGCGAGGGGATCGTAGACCACCGCCTGTTCCAGCACGCCCTTGTGGACCAGGGCGATGGACACGGCGAATTGCGGGAAGCCATGGAGAAAGTTGGTGGTGCCGTCCAGGGGATCGATGATCCAGGTATAATCCGGGTCAAGAGTCCCGTCTTCCTTGCCGGGCCCGCTTTCCTCTGCGAGGATGCCGTGTTGGGGATAGGCCTTGCGTATGATGCGGATGATCTCTGTTTCCGCCTGGCGGTCGACCTCGCTGACATAGTCGTTGCGGCCCTTGCTGGTAATGGTGAGGCCGTCCACCCGGTCCATGTACTTGATTATGACACAGCCCGCGGCGCGGGAAGCCTTGATGGCGATGTTGAGAAGTGGATGCATGGCGAATTGGCAAAAAAGATACAAGGTACTCGCTTAAAGTTGTCAGATGCAAGTATAAATTCTGATATTCTGGTGGATACAATATATATGCCGGGTTAATAATATTGAAGGAGCGCATGCTTTCCCAAATTCGCATCATTCTGGTCAATACCACTCATCCCGGGAATATCGGCGCCGTGGCGCGCGCCATGAAAACCATGGGCCTGTCGCAGTTGTACCTGGTCAATCCGCGGCAGTTTCCCAGTGCGGATGCCACGGCGCGGGCCTCGGGGGCGGATGATCTGTTGGCCCATGCCGTGGTGTCGGCTTCCCTGGACGAGGCTCTGGGCGGATGCCGTCTGGTTGTCGGCACCAGCAACCGTGAACGGGCTCTTGGCCTGCCACGCATGGACGCGCGGGATTGTGCCCGGCGCGTCCGGGACGAAGTGGGTGATGGCATCGTGGGCATTCTGTTTGGAGCCGAACATTCAGGCTTGAGCAACCGTGAGCTTGACCGCTGCCATTATCAGCTCATTATTCCCACCAATCCTGATTTTCCTTCGCTGAATATTGCGGCAGCCGTACAGGTGGTGGCCTACGAGCTGCGCATGGCCGCCAAGAAAGAGGGCCAAGGCCAGGTCAGGGGGCGGGGGGCTGTGGTCACGGCAGATGAGATGGAACGCTTTTACAGTCACCTGGAGGAAGTGCTGGTGGAGATAGAGTTCCTGGATCCCGCCGCGCCGCGCCAGCTCATGCGCCGCTTGCGCCGCCTATATAACCGCCTGCACCCGGACGACAATGAGATGAATATCCTGCGGGGCATTCTGACCGCCATGCAGCGCCAGTTGGCGCGGCGGCGCATCCATTCCGAACCCACGGATTACAGGTAATATATATTAACCCGGCACGCAATGGCTGAATACGATCTATATGGTGCCGGGTTAATAAAATGCTTCATTTTAATTTGACAGGATAATCCATGTTCCAGCGAATTCGAGAAGATATCGCCTGCGTTTTTGATCGCGACCCCGCGGCGCGTAATACCTTTGAGGTCCTGACAACTTATCCAGGTATTCATGCCTTGTTGCTGCATCGCCTCAGCCACAAGCTGTGGGGGGTTGGTTTGAAGTGGATTGCGCGGATGATTTCCACGGTGTCGAGGCTATTGACGGGTATAGAGATACATCCGGGGGCCAGCATCGGGCGGCGTTTCTTCATCGACCATGGCATGGGGGTGGTGATCGGCGAGACTGCCGAGATCGGTGATGACTGCACACTCTATCATGGCGTCACACTCGGCGGCACCAGCTGGGAGAAGGGCAAGCGGCATCCCACCCTGAAAAACAATGTCATCATCGGGGCCGGCGCCAAGGTGTTGGGTCCTATCACTGTGGGTGAGGGGGGGCGTATCGGTTCCAATGCGGTGGTCGTGAAGGACGTCCCTGCCGGAGGCACGGTGGTGGGGGTGCCCGGCCACGTGGTGCAGGCCTCGCGCTCCGAGAAGGAACAACAGCGCAAGGCATTCGCAAAAAAGATCGGCTTCGATGCCTATGGTTCGTCCAGCGACATGCCGGATCCCGTCGCGCACGCCGTCAACTGCCTCCTCGACCATATCCATGCAATGGACGTGAAAATAGAAAAAATGGGGCATGAATTCAAAAGGATGGGGTCTGATATTGATGTTGATCCTCTTCCTGAGCTGGATATTTATGAAGTCGATTCTGTTGATAACATTGTAAAAAAAGAGGAAAATACTGGGGTAATTGGATCACGGGACCGGGAAAATACTTGACTAAAACAATCAGGTATGTAACATAGGCCCATATAGTGACGCGTTCACAACGATTTTCTTTCAAATATCTACTAAAGGGCATTAACTACCATGAAACTGACAACCAAAGGGCGTTATGCGGTCACCGCCATGCTGGATCTGGCTCTGCACGCACAGGAGGGGCCGGTGCCCCTGGCGGATATTTCCCAGCGGCAGGGCATTTCACTGTCGTACCTCGAGCAGTTGTTTGCCAAATTGCGCAGGCAGGGGCTGGTGGACAGCGCGCGTGGCCCTGGTGGCGGTTATCGTTTGAGCCGCGCATCGAAGGAGATTGCCATTGCTGAAGTGATCAACGCCATCAATGAGAACATCGACATCAGGCGCTGCGGCGGACTGGGCAACTGCCAGGACGACGAGCCTTGCCTGACCCACGAGCTGTGGTCTGATCTGAGTCAGCAGATTCAGGACTTTCTCAACGGCATCAGCCTGGGGGACCTCGTCGAGCGTCGCGAAGTGCGTGAAGTGAGCGCGCGTCAGGACAGCCGCCAAAAAGGGCACGGTTTCGTACCGATCATGACCGCCGAGCCTGTCAACCAGTAAGTTTTCGGAGGTTGGCCTGCCGGTCAAGCGATCAAGGGCATGACTGTCTATCTGGATCACAATGCGAGCACACCCGTGGCTGACGAGGTGCTGGAGGCCATGCTGCCCTATCTGGTTGAGCGGTTCGGGAACCCCTCCAGCCGCCATGGCTGGGGCAGGGAGGCTCGCGCAGCCGTGGAACATGCGCGGGAGCAGGTTGCTGCCTTGCTCAATGTGCAAGCGTCCCAGGTGGTCTTCACCAGCGGCGCCACAGAGGCGAACAATCTCGCCATCAAGGGTTGGTGTGGCGCGGATGAGGCGGGCTGTCTCGCAGTGGGCGCCACCGAGCACCCCTCCGTACTGGCGCCCGCCCTGGCCCGGCGCCGGCTTGGAAGCGAGGTGGAGATCCTGCCCGTCGATTCACAGGGAAAGATGGATTTGTCAGCCTTGGAGAGTAGTCTCGCGCGCGGGGTGAGGATGGTGTCGGTGATGCTGGCCAACAACGAAACCGGCGTGATTCAGGATATCCACGCCATCAGTGACCGCGCACGGGAATATGGCGCATGCGTTCATAGCGACGCGGCTCAGGCCGTGGGCAAGATCGAGGTGGATTTCGCCGCCAGCGGAGTGGATATGATGAGCCTTTCGGCCCACAAATTCTTCGGGCCCAAGGGCGCCGGCGCCCTGGTCGTGGACAAGTCCGTGGACCTGGATCCCTTGCTGCACGGCGGCGGGCAGGAGCGCGGCATGCGCGCCGGCACGGAAAACGTGGCGGCCGTGGTGGGCTTCGGCGCCGCGGCGGAATTGGCCTTGCGGCGGATAAGGGCCACGCAGGCGCGGATACAGGCCCTGCGGGATTATCTCGAAGCGCGCCTGCATCAGCTTGAGGGCGTCGTGGTGTTCGCCGCTGAAGCGCCGCGCCTGCCCAACACGGTCTGCATGGCATTGCCGGGGCTGGATGGTGAAACCGCGGTGATGCTGCTCGATGAAGCAGGGATTGCCGTATCGAGTGGATCC
Organism: Gammaproteobacteria bacterium; assembly: GCA_026982565.1. Classification (GTDB taxonomy): domain Bacteria; phylum Pseudomonadota; class Gammaproteobacteria; order SZUA-140; family SZUA-140; genus SZUA-140. The sequence continues at coordinate 20,849 of JALSGV010000034.1, read as the reverse complement.
AGTTGCTCCAGTGGCGACACCGAGCCCAGCCACGTCCTCATGGCCATGGGCGTGGAGGCGGAGGAGGCGCGTTGCGCCATGCGCGTCAGCCTGGGGCCGGGCAACTCCCAGGCGGACGTCGATGCCCTGATCTGCGCCCTGGAGCGGCAACTGTACCACCCGGCCTCCCCGCCGGGGACCCGTCTCTCGGCAATGATGTGATTTTCTAACGATACAAAGTGAGTCCTTAATGAGTGATTTAAAGTACCCGATCTATCTCGACTATGCCGCCACCACGCCGGTGGATCCGCGCGTCGCGGAGAAAATGATGGCGTGTCTGACGATGGAGGGGAATTTCGGCAATCCGGCGTCCCGCTCCCATACCTTCGGGTGGAATGCCGAGGCGGCCATCGAAGAGGCCCGCAAACAAGTGGCCGGTCTGGTCAATGCCGATCCCCGGGAAATCATCTGGACTTCGGGGGCGACGGAGTCTGACAACCTGGCCATCAAGGGGGTGGCGCATTTCTACCAGAAGAAAGGCAGGCACATCGTCACTTCCAAGACAGAACACAAGGCCGTGCTGGACAGTTGCCGCCAGCTGGAGCGCGAAGGTTTCGAGGTGACCTATCTCACTCCCGGGGACAATGGCTTGCTCGATTTGGACACGCTCAGGGCGGCGCTGCGCGAGGACACCATTCTCGTCTCCATCATGCATGTGAATAATGAGGTCGGTGTGATTCAGGATATCGCCGCCATCGGAGAGATCACCCGTGAACGCGGCGTGCTGTTTCATTGCGACGCTGCGCAGAGCGCCGGCAAGGTGCCCATCGACCTGGCTGAGATGAAGGTGGATCTGATGTCCTTCTCCGCCCACAAGATCTATGGCCCCAAGGGTGTCGGCGCCCTCTATGTGCGCCGCAAACCGCGTGTGCGCATCGAGGCGCAGATGCACGGCGGCGGCCACGAGCGCGGCATGCGCTCCGGCACCCTGGCGACCCATCAGATCGTGGGGATGGGGGAGGCGTTCCGCATCGCCAAAGAGGAGATGGCCGAAGAGAATGCCCGGCTTTTGCAACTGCGCAACCGTTTGTTGAACGGTTTGAAGGATATCGAGGAAGTCTATATCAATGGTGACCTGGAGCACCGTATTCCTGGCAATCTCAACATCAGTTTCAATTTCGTCGAGGGCGAGTCCCTCATCATGGCGCTCAAGGACATGGCGGTTTCATCGGGTTCCGCGTGTACCTCCGCGAGCCTGGAGCCTTCCTATGTCCTGCGCGCCCTGGGGCGTGAAGACGAACTGGCGCACAGTTCCATCCGTTTCTCCCTGGGCCGGTTCACCACCGCCGAGGATGTCGACTTTGTCGTCGAGACAGTACGCAAAAAGGTAGGCAAGCTGCGCGAGCTTTCACCCCTGTGGGAGATGTACAAGGAAGGTATCGACATCTCCAAGGTGGAGTGGGCGGCGCACTGAAGGTGAGTAGAGAATCAATCGAGGTATTTCAAGGAGTACAGAGTTATGGCATATAGTGCAAAGGTACTGGATCACTATGAGAATCCACGCAATGTCGGTTCCTTCAATAAGGAGGATCACTCGGTCGGGACAGGGATGGTAGGCGCCCCGGCCTGTGGCGACGTCATGAAGCTGCAGATCAAGGTGAATGAAGAGGGTGTGATCGAGGATGCGAAATTCAAGACCTATGGCTGCGGTTCCGCCATCGCCTCCAGCTCCTTGCTGACCGAGTGGGTCAAGGGCAAGACGTTGGAGGAAGCCACGCAAATCAAGAACAGCGATATCGCCGAGGAACTGGCGCTGCCACCTGTCAAGATACACTGTTCCGTGCTGGCGGAAGACGCCATCAAGGCGGCCATCGCGGATTACCAAAAGAAATCCGGGGCCTGAAAACGATTAACTGGGCAGTGACTGAACCATGGGAATTACATTGACGGAAGCGGCGGCCGAGCATGTGCGGGGTTTCCTGAAGAAACGGGGCCGCGGGGGTGGCATACGCCTGGGCGTCAAGACTTCCGGTTGCTCAGGTCTGGCATATGTGCTGGAGGTTTTCGATGAGCCTGAGCCGGAGGATGTCGTTTTCGAGGATCGCGACGTAAAAGTGGTGGTCGACCCCAAGAGCCTGATCTATCTGGATGGCACGGAGCTGGATTTTACCCGCGAAGGGCTCAATGAGGGGTTCAAGTTCAACAATCCCAATGTCAAGGATGCCTGCGGCTGCGGTGAGAGTTTCAATGTCTGAGATGGCTCGCGTTTTGCCGTCAGCCACACTAAACAGCATGGATGTATGCAGTCACCCCTGACCAAGGATTTTTTCTCCCTGTTTGGCCTGCCCGTCGCCTTTCACCTTGCCGATGAAGAGTTGACCGCGCGTTATCGGGAGATGCAGTCGGCCGTTCATCCAGACCGTTATGCCAACGCAGCGTTACAGGAACAGCGCATGTCCATACAGGTGGCGGCGCATATCAACGAGGCATACCAGACACTGAAGAACCCCTTGTCGCGTATCCGCTACATATTGGAGTTGAAGGGTGTCGACCTGCAGGACCGGGAGGCCGCGCCGGACCCTGATTTTCTCATGCGCCAGATCGAATGGCGTGAAACCATGGAGGAAATCCAGGCTGCAGGCGGACCTGGGAGCCGCCTGGCGGACCTGGTGAAAGAGATCACGGCGTATATCGCCGAGTTGCAGGAGAAGATTGCCGGCGAACTGGAAGACGAGACGCTGCTTTCCGCGGCGCTTAGGCACTATAATGAGCTGCAATATTTCTATCGCCTGCTGGAAGAGGCGCGCGATATCGGGGATATGGTCGATTAGACGGATTCATCTTGAATTTTACCTGGATAGTTAAATGTCATTAATGCAAATCAGTGAGCCGGGCGAGGCGCCCCGCACCGCGGAACACCGTCGCGCCGCCGGTATCGATCTGGGTACGACCAATTCCCTGGTTGCTTCGGTGATCGATGAGCAGGCCGTGACCCTGGGGGACGGGCAGGGAGGGCAACTGTTGCCGTCCGTGGTGCGCTATCTGGCCAGTGGCAGTCCACGTGTGGGATTGACGGACCAGCAGTTCATTCATGACGACCCCCTCAACACGATCAGTTCGGTAAAGCGCTTCATGGGCCGTGGCGTGGAGGATATCCGGAAACTGGCCGACCAGTTTCCCTACGAGTTCGTCCGCGCCGAACGCGGCATGCCGCGCATCAGGACGGTGGCGGGTGATTTCAGCCCTGTCGAGGTTTCCGCGGAGATCCTCAAGGCTTTGAAAACCCGGGCCGAGCAGGCCCTGGGCGGCGAACTCGAGGGCGTTGTGATTACGGTGCCTGCCTATTTCGACGATGCGCAGCGTCAGGCGACCAAGGATGCGGCGCAACTGGCGGGGCTGAAGGTGTTGCGCCTCCTCAATGAACCCACCGCCGCGGCCATTGCCTATGGCCTCGATCAGGGGGCCGAGGGCATACATGCCATCTATGACTTGGGTGGCGGCACTTTCGATATCTCCATTCTGCGCTTCAGCAAGGGTGTCTTCGAGGTATTGGCCACGGCGGGTGATTCAGCCCTGGGTGGCGACGATATCGACAGAGTGATCGCTGAATGGCTGCTGGATCAGGCGGGCATCGGCGCCGATGCCGATCAGGGCTGCCTGCAGGAAATCATGTACCATGCCAGAAAAGCCAAGGAAGCCTTGACGGCGCAGGACAGTTTCGCGTTTTCCATCGAGCGCCCCGACGGCGCCTTATGGCAGGGGCGGCTCGAGCGGGTGGTTTTCGAAGACCTGATCAGGCCGGTCATCAAGCGGACCCTGGCTCCCTGCAAGCGCGTATTGCGTGATGCGAACATTGATGTGCGCGATATCTGCGAAGTGGTCATGGTGGGAGGGTCCACGCGCATACCCTGTGTGCGGGATATGGTAGGGGCATTCTTCCACTGCCAGCCCCATGTGGATATCGACCCCGACAAGGTGGTGGCCATCGGCGCCGCCATCCAGGCCGATATTCTGGTGGGCAACAAGCCGGGCGACGACATGCTGCTGCTGGACGTGATTCCTCTTTCCCTGGGTATCGAGACCATGGGTGGCCTGGTGGAAAAGCTGATTCCCCGCAATACCACCATTCCCGTCACCAGGGCGCAGAAATTCACCACCTTCAAGGATGGCCAGACAGCCATGGTTATCCATGTGGTGCAGGGGGAGCGCGAGCTGGTCAGTGACAACCGTTCCCTGGCGCGTTTCGAACTGCAGGGTATCCCTCCCATGGTGGCCGGCGCCGCACATATCCAGGTGACATTCCAGGTTGACGCGGATGGCCTGCTGAGTGTCTCGGCAAGGGAGCTGAGCACGGGCGTGGAGACGGGTATCGTGGTGAAACCCTCCTATGGCCTGAGTGAGGAAGAGATAGAACACATGCTGCGTGATTCCCTCACCCATGCCAGCGACGATGTCAGCATCCGCCGTCTGCGCGAATACCAGGTGGAAGCGGAGCGCGCCATCAATGTGATCCAGGTGGCCCTGGCGGAAAACGGCGAACGGCTTCTGTCAAGAGAGGAGCGCGCGCGCATCGACATGGCCCTGGCGGCCTTGCAGGCGGTGCAAGACGGTGATGACTATCTCGCCATCAAGCAGGCCATGACGAACCTGGACCGGGCGACGGCGGAATTTGCCGAGCGGCGCATGAACGCCAGTATTCACGACGCCCTTACCGGGCACAAGGTCAACGAGTTCTCGGGATGAGGCCATGCCAAAACTGATTTTTCTTCCCCACGAGGAACTCTGTCCCGAGGGTGACGCTTTCGAAGTGGAACCGGGCATCAGTATCTGCGACGCCGCGTTGCGGCATGGCATCGAAATCGAACATGCCTGTGAGAAATCATGCGCCTGTACCACCTGCCACGTCTACGTGCGCGAGGGTGGCGAGTCCCTGCCGCCCAGCGACGATGATGAAGACGACATGCTGGACAAGGCCTGGGGGCTGGATCCAGACTCCCGCCTGAGTTGCCAGGCCATCGTGGGGGGAAAGGACTTGGTCATAGAGATTCCAAAATACACCATCAACCTGGTTTCGGAGAAGAATTGACATGGGACTGAAATGGACGGATTCCCTGGATATTGCCATTGAACTCGATGAGGCGCACCCCGATGTGGATCCCCTCACGGTCAATTTCGTCGAACTGGCCCAGTGGGTTCGCGAACTGCCTGAATTCAATGATGATCCGGGCCATTGCGGGGAAAAGGTCCTGGAGGCCATACAGATGGCGTGGATAGAGGAAAAGAGTTGAATAATCACGGTTTTATCCAATCTTTCTGAAGTGTCCGGCGTTGCCAGCCGCTCCCTAAAACGTTACAATGCATGCCGATTTCACGCCCGCTGCCGCGGGTTTCTTATATTTATACGGAGCAATTTAATGGCAATCGAACGTACCTTATCCATCATCAAGCCGGATGCCGTGGCGAAAAACGTCGTCGGCAAGATCTACACCCTGTTTGAAGACGCCGGGCTGAAGATCATCGCCGCCAGAATGGCCCACCTGACCAAGGAGCAGGCGGAAGGATTCTACGCTGTTCACAAGGAACGGCCGTTCTATAATGACTTGGTGGCCTTCATGACTTCCGGGCCCGTCATGATCCAGGTGCTGGAGGGTGAGGACGCCATTGCCAGGAACCGTGAACTGATGGGCGCCACCAATCCCGCCGATGCGGCGCCGGGGACCATCCGCGCGCTGTTCGCCAGCAATGTGGAGGAAAATGCCGTGCATGGTTCGGACGCGCCCGAAACCGCCAAGACGGAAATCGCATTTTTCTTTTCCGAGCGGGAGATCTGCCCCAGAACAAGGTAGTGAATGATTGACCAAGACCGACCTGCTTAATCTGGATCGCGGCGCGATGGAGGCCTTCTTCACCCGGCAGGGTGAGAAGGCCTTTCGTGCCTCTCAACTGCTCAAATGGATTCATCAACTGGGCGTCACCGACTATGACGCCATGACCAATCTGGGCAAGGGTCTGCGCGCTCACCTGTCGGAACACACCTGTATCGGACTGCCGCGGATCATGCATGCCCAGCATTCCAATGACGGCACGCGCAAGTGGCTGCTGCGCCTGCCCGATGGCAATAGTGTGGAAACGGTCTTCATCCCTGAGGCGGAGCGGGGAACGCTGTGTATTTCCTCCCAGGTGGGCTGTTCCCTCAACTGCAGTTTCTGCTCCACCGCGCGGCAGGGATACAACCGCAATCTCAGCGCCGGTGAAATCATCTCTCAGTTGTGGATCGCCAACCGCGAGATGTCGGCCTTCGGTCAGGAGCAGCGCGTGGTGACCAATGTGGTGCTGATGGGCATGGGGGAGCCATTGCTGAACTTCGACAATGTGGTGCGCGCCCTGCGTCTCATGATGGAGGACCACGCCTATGGCCTGTCCAAGCGGCGCATTACCCTCAGCACGGCGGGTTTGGTGCCGGGTATCGACCGGCTGCGCGAGGAGTGCGATGTCAGCCTGGCCGTTTCACTGCACGCGCCCGATGACGAACTGCGCGACCGCCTGGTGCCCCTTAACAAGAAATACCCCATTCGTGAGTTGATGGCGGCCTGCAAGCGCTATGTGGCCGGCCAACCACGGCGCAGGATCACCTTCGAGTATGTCATGCTGGCGGGCGTCAACGACAGTCCGCGTCATGCCTATCAACTGCTGAGACTGCTGGAGCGCGTGCCCTCAAAGGTGAACCTGATCCCTTTCAATGGCTTTGCCGGGGCCCCCTATGAAACCAGCAATACATCCGCCATCGATGTATTCCGTGACATCCTCATTGCCGGCGGTATCATGACCGTAACGCGCAAGACCCGCGGAGATGATATCGATGCCGCCTGCGGGCAACTGGTGGGCAGGTTCCGGGACCGCACCCGGCGCAGCATCCGCATGCAGGAAATGGTGCGGGATCCGCGGCCATGAAGGCGGGATGGGCGCTTGCGCTGACCCTGTTGTGCCTCGTCCTCGTGGGCTGCAGTTCCCAACAAACCCGGTCCAGCGACAATACGCCGCGCACCTCCGCCGAGATCAATGCCGAACTGGGCATGCGCTACATGCAGCAGGGAAATCTGGATGTGGCCCTGAAGAAACTCAAGCGCGCCCTGGAGCAGGACCCTGATCTGGCCATGGCCCATCACTATATGGCCCTGCTCTATGAGCGCTATGATTCCGCCGAGGAGGCCGAGCGGCATTTCAGGAAGGCCCTGTCCCTCGCCTCTGAAGATCCATCATTGAAGAACAATTACGGCGTGTTTCTGTGCGGGCGGCAACGCTACCGGGAGGCGGTCGATATTTTTCTGGAGGTGGCCAAGTCTCCCTATTACAGCCGCCCCGAGGAAGCCTACGAGAATGCCGGCCTGTGCGCCATGCGCATACCTGATATGCCCAATGCCGAGGCCTATCTGCGCCTGGCCCTCAAGTTCGACCCCCTGCGCCCGGTCTCCCTGTTCCAGATGGCCAGGCTGAGCTACGAGCAGGGGCGTTACTTCCCCGCGCGCGGCTTCATGCAGCGCTTCGAGCGCGTCAGCCCTCATTCGGCCGAGAGCCTGTTGCTGGCGGTGAAGATCGAGCATCAGCTGGAGAACGGCCAGGCCGTCGCCAATTATATGAAAATGCTGAGAGACAATTTTCCCGGGACCGCCGAATTGAATGCGGCCCGCAAGGTAATACGCTGATGGCCAATATCGTTACAGACATCGAGGAAGTCAGTGTCGAGGAGGACAATAGGGGCAGGCTGCCGGGCCTGCGCCTGCGCGAAGTTCGTGAGCAGCGCGGCCTGAGCGTGGCTGATGTGGCGGCTGCATTGCTGCTGACGGAGGAACAGATCCGCGCCCTGGAGGAAAACGATTTCAAGCAATTCCCGGCGCCGTTGTTTATCAGGGCTTACTTGCGAAAATATGCCGCCCTGCTGAGCATACCCGAAGCGCCCCTGATTGACGCCTTCGAGAACATGGGACTGGAAGGGCCGTCGCTCCAGGCTGAGCTGACATCCAGCATCCCGCGGCCGCGGCGCATCAATCTCGAACTGTCAGCCGGTATCCTGGTGGTCGTCGGGGTGCTTATCCTGGCGCTGGTGTGGTTGTTCGCCGGTGATCGTGATGAGGAGGCAGTTGTTCAGTCTGCGTCCTCAACGCAAATAGCAGGTTCTGATGAAGAGTCTTTTCTGCATGAACCGCCTGTCAGTCTACAGGAGGCGGCGGCCGCATTGGACATGGAGGATTCCGCTCCGGCTGAGGAGGCGCCCCAGGCCGTGCAGTCGCCTCCGCCCCAAGCCGCCAGCGCGCCTGAACCCGGTCTTGGGACGGCCCCGGCCCCAGTCCTGGATCGCTTGTTGTTGCAATTCAACGATGATTCCTGGGTGGAGATCACGGACGCCCGCGGCGAGCGCCTCTTTTTCGACCTGGGCCGGGCCGGGCAGAGCCGCCTGCTGGAAGGGGAGGCGCCTTTCGATATCCTGCTGGGGAATGCGCCGGCGGTGCAAATTGAATATAATGGCGAGCCCTATAACCACAAACGGTTCAACCGCAAGAACGTGGCCCGCTTCAAGCTGGGCGGCGAGGGCGGATAAGGCATTCCGATCATGACAGCTCACAACCCTATCAAACGCCGTGCCTCGCGCCAGATCCAGGTGGGCGCCGTGCCCGTGGGCGGCGATGCGCCCATCGCCGTGCAGAGCATGACCAATACGGAGACCTGTGACGTGGCGGCCACCGTCGCCCAGGTCCGGGCCATTCAGGATGCGGGCGCGGACATCGTGCGGGTCTCGGTGCCCACCATGGAGGCCGCCGAGGCCTTTGGCGCCATACGCCGCGAGGTGGACATTCCCCTGGTGGCGGATATCCATTTCGACTACCGCATCGCTCTCAAGGTCGCCGAGCTGGGGGCAGACTGCCTGCGCATCAATCCCGGCAATATCGGACGCGACGACCGCGTGCGCGCCGTGGTGGACAGCGCGCGGGATCACAACATCCCCATCCGCATCGGCGTCAATGCCGGGTCGCTGGAGAAGGAGTTGTTACAGCGCTACGGGGAACCCACGCCGCAGGCCATGGTGGAGTCGGCCCTGCGCCACGTGGATATCCTCGACAAACTGGACTTCCAGGATTTCAAGGTGAGTCTCAAGGCCTCCGAGATCTTCATGACCGTGGCCGCCTACCGGGAGCTGGCGGGCAAAATCGAACAGCCCCTGCATCTGGGCATCACCGAGGCCGGCAGCCTGCGCGCGGGTACCGTCAAATCCGCCATCGGCATGGGCATGCTGCTGGCCGAGGGCATCGGCGATACCATCCGCGTCTCCCTCGCCGCCGATCCCGTGGAAGAGGTCAAGGTGGGCTTCGACATGCTCAAGAGCCTGCACCTGCGCAGCCGCGGCATCAATCTCATCGCCTGTCCGTCCTGCTCACGCCAGCGTTTCGATGTGATCGCCACGGTCAATGCCCTGGAGCAGCGCCTGGAGGACATCCAGGAGTCCCTGGACGTGGCGGTCATCGGCTGCGTGGTCAATGGCCCTGGCGAGGCCAAGGTGGCCCATATCGGCCTCACCGGCGGGGAGCCCAATCTGCTGTATATCAACGGCAAGCCCGATCACAAGGTAAGCGACGAGCAATTGCTGGATGAACTGGAGGCCACTATCCGCGAATATCTTGGTAAGCGCGCGGCCGGTGAAGTCGATGCCGGGGTTCCCGCCGCGCCTGCCGTCGCCGTCGTGGAAGTGGATGGCGGGCGTTCCTGAGAGACACACATCATCTAACCTGTTGAACCCGGAACCACACATTGGCTAAGACCATACAGGCAATACGCGGCATGCATGACATCCTGCCCGGGGATATCCCCGCATGGCAGATGCTGGAGGCTGCCTTTCGCGAGCTGGCGCAGGGCTATGGATATGACGAGATCCGAATGCCCCTGGTGGAAAAGACCGAGCTGTTCGTGCGCACCATCGGCGAGGTTACGGACATCGTGGAGAAGGAAATGTATACCTTCGAGGATCTCAACGGTGACCAGCTGACCCTGCGCCCGGAGGGTACGGCAGGGTGCGTGCGCGCCTGCATCGAGCATGGCCTGATACACAACCAAGTGCGGCGGCTGTGGTATTGCGGGCCCATGTTCCGCCACGAACGGCCCCAGAAAGGCCGTTACCGCCAGTTTTTCCAGATCGGCGTGGAGGCCTACGGCATGGCGGGGCCGGATGTGGATGCCGAGCTGATCCTGATGACGGCCCGCCTGTGGAAGAAACTGGGTATTCAGGGGTTGCAGCTGCAGCTCAATTCCCTCGGTTCACGGGAGGCGCGCCGCGCCTACCGCGATGTCCTGGTGGACTATATGTCGGCCCGCATGGATGAACTGGATGAGGACAGCAAACGCCGCCTGCGCAGCAACCCGATGCGTATTCTCGACAGCAAGAATCCCGCCATGCAGGCCCTGATCGAGGGGGCGCCCCGCCTGTCGGCGCATCTCGACGAAGACTCCGCGCGGCATTTTGCCGATTTACTGGCTATACTGGACGATGCCGGAATCCGCTACACAGTCAATCCGCGCCTGGTGCGGGGATTGGATTACTACGAGAAGACGGTGTTCGAGTGGGTCACTGACCGTCTCGGCGCCCAGGGAACGGTGTGTGCAGGTGGGCGTTATGATGGATTGATAGAGCACCTGGGCGGCCGGCCCACCCCGGCCGCGGGTTTTGCCCTGGGCATGGAGCGCCTGCTGGCCTTGCTGGAAGAGACGGGCGAACAGGTTGCGGCCTCCCCGCCGCATATCTATTTTGTCATTGCCGGTGACGGTCTGGCCTCACAGGGCCTGGTGTTGGCCGAGTCCCTGCGTGACTGGCGCCCGGGACTGCGGGTGGTGGTCAACTGTGGCGGCGGCAGTTTCAAGAGCCAGATGAAAAAGGCGGACAGAAGCCAGGCGCCACTGGCTCTTATTCTGGGCGAGGATGAAGCGCGGCGCGGCGAGGTCGCCATAAAATACCTGCGCGAAAAACGGCCACAGGAGAGCGTGAACCAGGCGGGGTTGATGGCTTATCTGGAAGAACTTGGCTGGATCAACGAGTGATTATTATTTGAGGAAGGCAACGTGAGCGCATTTGAAACCGAGGAACAACAGGTCGAGGCCATCAAGAAGTGGTGGAAGGAAAACGGCAAGGCGATCATTTTGGGCGCGGTACTGACGCTGGTGGCTGTTGGAGCAGGGCGTTACTGGTTCGAATATCAGAGTACCCGGTCCGAGTCGGCCTCTGTCGAATACAGTCAGTTACTGAGCGAACTGGGCCAGGACAACCGCGAGGCGGTCGTCAAGCGAGGTGAATATCTGGTCAACACCTATCCCAAGACAGGTTATGCGGCCCTTGCGGCGCTCATCGTCGCCAAGGCCCGGGTCGAGGCCGGCGAGATGGCGGCCGCGCGTTCCCAACTGCAATGGGTGATCGACAACACGCCGCAGGCCGAGTTGAAGGATGTCGCGCGCCTGCGCCTGGCGCGCATCCAGTTGGCGGAGGGGGATGCCCAGCAGGCCCTGGCCACCCTGTCGGGCATCGACAGTGACGTCTTTGCCGCCGCGGCCGAAGAAATTCGCGGGGACGCCTATATGGCCATGGGTGACACGGGGGCGGCGCGTACCGCTTATCAAAAGGCTCTTGATAGCAGCGAGCCCGGCGTGGACACGCGGCTGTTGCGCATGAAGCTGGACAACATCGGTCCGCCACTCAAGGCCGATGCCTGATTTGATGGCCTCCTTTTGCCATACGGGACGTGAAGACGGTTTTTGCGGCGTGGTGCGCAAAGAAACCATTTGCTCACATCTTTTGTAAAGAACATGATTTTTCTCTTCGTGTCCCTGGCGGTAAACAAACAACGGCGTCTATCTGTCCTGTCATGAAAACCAATCCCTATCCGCTCCGTTTCCTGCCGTTGCTGGCGCTGGCGCTGTTGCTTGGCGCGTGCAGCATCACGGTCGAGGACAAGAGCGATGCGCCGCGCCTGAAATACCTGCCTGGCAGTCTGGACGTCAAACAATTGTGGTACCGCCAGTCTCAGAGCGGCCACATGCTGGACGAGGTTCAGTTGGAATTTATCCTGAGCGAGGATAAGTTGATCTTTGTCGATCTCCATGGATACATCACTGCCCTGAGGCTGAAGAACGGGCGCAAGCTGTGGGCCTTCGCCGTGCCGCCTGACGAGACCAGGGGCGATGGACAGATCCTGCTGTCCGGTGGCCTGGGGAAGGGTGAGGGCCTGATTCTGTTCGGTACCCGCGAGGGGGAGGTCATCACCCTGTCTCTTGAAGACGGCAGCGAGCACTGGCGCGCCTGGATCTCCAGCGAAATAATTTCCCCGCCGGTGATCAAGGGCGATACGGTCGTGGTCCATGCCAACGATGGCAGGATCTTCGGGCTCAATGGAGCTGATGGCAGACGCCTGTGGGTGTTCGAGAGTTCGGTGCCGGCATTGTCATTGCGCGGCACCAGCATGCCGGTGATCCATGGCCAACAGGCGATTGTGGGGCTGGCGGGAGGCAAGGTGGTGTCCCTGTCCCTGCGCGAGGGAAAGGTATTGTGGGAATCCGTCGTTGCGGTGCCCGAGGGACGCTCGGAACTGGAGCGTATCGTCGATATCGATGGTGCGCCCGTGATCCGCGACGGCGTGGTCTATGTGGCGGCTTATCATGGGCGCGTGGCCGCCATCTCGGTCGCCACGGGGCGCATTCTGTGGACCCGCGACATGTCCTCTTATCATGGCGTGGCGGTGGATGAGGGACAGGTCTACGTCGCCGATGATCAGGACCGCCTATGGGCGCTGGACCGCCACAGCGGCGCCGTTTTGTGGCGCCAGGACGCCCTGGCCAAGCGGGAAATCACCATGCCTGTTTTTTATGGGGACTCCATCGTGGTTGCCGATGCCGCGGGCTATGTGCACTGGGTTTCGAAGGCCGATGGCGAGATCGTGGCCCGCCATGAACTCAGTGAAGTGGGGTTCAATCTGCCCCCTTTGGTATCAGGCGACGTGTTGTATCTGAAAGACCGGCACAATGCGATCTTTGCCATCACGGCGAAGCGCAGGGACAGGGCGGAGAGCACTTTCTTTGATCGCATGTTTTTTCCCGGATCGTCCGCGCCCAAGTAGATATACCCTGGTGATACCAACGCCATGAAGCCCGTCATCGCCCTGGTAGGGCGCCCCAATGTTGGCAAATCCACGCTCTTCAACCGCCTCACCGCCAGCCGGGACGCCTTGGTGGCCGACATGCCGGGCCTGACGCGTGATCGCCAGTACGGTATCGGCCAGGTGGGAGAGCGCCCTTTCATTGTAGTGGACACGGGAGGACTCAGCGGGGAACGCGAGGAGATCGATCACCTCATGGCGGAGCAGGCCCTGCTCGCCGTGGAGGAGGCCGATGCGGTGTTGCTGCTGGTGGATGGCCGCGAAGGCCTCAATTCCAGCGACGAGGCCATAGTCAGGCAACTGCGGCCTTTCGGAAAAAAACTCGTCCTGGTGGTCAACAAGACCGAGGGCCTGGAGAAGAATCTTGCCGGCGCCGAGTTCCACACCTTGGGCATCGGTGAACAATATTACGTTTCCTCTGCCCACGGTCACGGCATCACCACACTCATTGAAGGTGTGTTGAAAGACTTTCCCCCCGAAGCGGAGGAAGGAGCGGCGGCGGAAGAGGAGCAGGGCACGCGCATTGCCGTGGTGGGACGTCCCAATGTGGGCAAGTCCACCCTGGTGAACCGGCTGCTGGGGGAGGAGCGGGTACTGGCCTTCGATCAGCCGGGCACGACCCGCGACAGTATTTTCATTCCCTTCGAGCATCACGGCCGGCGTTACACGCTGATCGATACGGCGGGCGTGCGGCGCCGCAGCCGCGTGACGGAGGTCATCGAGAAATTCAGCGTCATCAAGACCCTCCAGGCCATCAGTGACGCCAATGTGGTGATCCTGGTGCTGGACGCGCGCATGGGTATCGCCGAGCAGGACGCGCGCCTGCTGGGTTTCATCATCGACAGCGGCAAGGCCCTGGTCATCGCGGTCAACAAATGGGATGACACGGCCGGCGGGGAGCGGGACCAGGTCAGGCGCGAAGTGGAGCGCAAGCTGTCCTTCGTCGCCTATGCCGCGGTGCACTACATCTCCGCCCTGCGCGGCAGCGGCATCAAGGCCCTGTTCAAGGCCGTGGATCGCGCCTATGAGAGCAGTACGCGCAAGCTGTCCACGCCCAATCTCACACGCCTGCTGGAACAGGCCGTCGCCCAGCACGCCCCTCCCTTGGTCAAGGGGCGGCGCATCAAGCTGCGCTATGCCCATCAGGGCGGCCACAACCCGCCCATCATCGTCATCCACGGCAACCAGACCGGGGCCACGCCGCGCGCCTACCGGCGTTACCTGGAGAACTACTTCCGCTCGGCCCTGAAACTGGAAGGCACGCCGGTGCGCATCGAATTCAGAAGCGGCGACAATCCCTACAAGGACAAGAAAAACGTCCTCACGCCACGTCAAATCAAGCGCCGCAAGCGCCTGGTTCGGCATGTCAAGAAGCAAGGACGGTAGGGGGGCTTACTGCGCCATCAACAACGCCGGGTCGACGCGCGCATCGTTGAGGCTGACGCTCCAGTGCAGGTGGGGGCCCGTGACGCGGCCCGTGCTGCCCACTTCGCCGATGCGTTCGCCGCGCCGGACTCTTTGTCCTTTCTCAACGGCGATGCTGTCCATGTGACAATACATGGTGACCAGTCCCTGGCCGTGATCGATGAACACGCTGTTGCCATTGAAAAAATAATCGCCGGTATCCACCACGACGCCGTCAGTGGGGGCGACGATGGGCGTGCCGCGGGGGGCGGCGATGTCGAGACCGCTGTGGGGCTTGCGCGCTTTACCGTTGAAGAAACGGCGCAGGCCGAAGGCGCTGCTCTGCTCTCCCTGCACGGGACGCAGCAGGGGCAGTTGGGGCGGGAGTCCCTCGCTCCAGCTTCGCAGGGCCGCCGTGATGCGCTGTTTTTCCTTGCGGATGCGCCGCAGGTCGTCGGCGTTGGGTTCCACCTTGCGCTTGTCCTTGATGGTGATGTGCTGGGTCTCATAGGCCTTGGCCCGCACCTCGAAACGGATGGCCCCGCCCTGGTCGAGGCGCAGTTCATGGCTGCCGGTCTTTGCCGTCAGGGGAATGCCTACCACGGCATACCACCGATCCTGGTCTTTCAATACCATGACGCGCTGTTTTTTGTAGTGCGCTACGGGCGCCTGGGGCGAGCTTGTCTTCAGGGCAATGACGGCGATGCCGCCGGGCACGGGTTCATGGCGCGGCAGCGCCTGCCCCCACGCCTGAGGGGCAAGCAGGCACAAAGAGACAAGAAGCAAAAATATTCTGTTGATCGTTTTCATGTGGCTTCCTTTTCGATGACTTCGCAGATGAGCTGGCCCCGGGCGAGGCGCACCCCGACCTTGTCTCCCTGTCGTACCTCGTCTGCGCGGCGCAGAACCTGTCCATCGGGGAGGCGCCGGGCGATGGCATAGCCGCGTCCCAGGGTGGCCAGGGGGCTGACGGTATCCAGCGCGCGCGCCAGTCCCTCCAGGCGCGCGCGCGCGCGGCCGAGCCTGGCG
Source organism: Gammaproteobacteria bacterium (assembly GCA_026982565.1). Taxonomy (GTDB): domain Bacteria; phylum Pseudomonadota; class Gammaproteobacteria; order SZUA-140; family SZUA-140; genus SZUA-140. Next base: position 5,250 of record JALSGV010000034.1, on the reverse strand, counting down.
CCCATGGCGCGGGCGAGACGTTGCTGCAACTGCCCGCAAGTGTTTTGGTGGTGCCGGATGCGGCTCAGGGGATTGTGGGCCTGGAGGCGCGCACGCTGTTCATTGAGGCGGGCCTGTCCCCGGGCCAGTGATGTCCGCATGCCGCGCAACAGGCGTTGCTCCAGTTCATCCAGGCGTTGGGCGTGTTGCTGCAATTGTTGTCCCGGGTGACGCTGGCGCAGGCGCGCCGCCAGCCACCGCAGTCTTTGCTGGTGCTGCGCGAGCTGTTGCCTGAACAGGGACAGGCAGCGTTTCTCCAGGCGCTGGAAGGTTTCCAGCCATTCCTCCTGGTGGGGGCTGACCAACTCGGCGGCCCCGGAGGGCGTGGGCGCGCGCAGGTCGGCGACGAAATCGGCAATGGTGGTGTCGGTTTCATGGCCGATACCCGAGACGATGGGAATGGTGCAGGCATGGATGGCGCGCGCCACGCATTCCTCGTTGAAGGCCCACAGGTCTTCCAGGGAGCCGCCCCCGCGGGCGAGGATGAGTACGTCGCACTCCGCCCGTTGGGCCGCGAGGGTGATCATGCGCGCGATATGGGCGGCCGCTTCCTTGCCCTGGACCTGGGTCGGATAGATCACCACGGGAATGGCCGGAAAACGCCGCTGCAAAACGCTGAGGATGTCACGAATGGCGGCGCCGGAGGGAGAGGTGATGACGCCGATGCGCCGTGGCAGGCCGGGCAGGGAAAGGCGGCGCCCGGGGTCGAACAGGCCCTCCTCCGCCAGGCGCTGCTTGAGTTGTTCGAAGGCCAGGCGCAGGGCGCCGTCTCCCGCGTCCTCCATATGCTCGATGATGAGCTGGTAGTCGCCGCGGGCCTCGTAGAGACTGATCCGCGCGCGCACCAGCACATGCATGCCGTTCTGCGGCGTGAAGCGCACCAGCCGGTTGCGGGTGCGGAACATGGCGCAGCGTACCTGAGCGGCCTCATCCTTGAGGGTGAGATACCAGTGGCCCGAAGCAGGCCGGGCGAAATTGGAGATCTCACCCTCCACCCAGATGAGGGGGAAGCTGTCTTCCAGCAGCAGGCGCGCCTCGTGGTTGAGCTGGGAAACCGTGTAGATTTCACGCCCGGGGATGCCCTCCAGCTCCGTGTCGAAGGGGTTTTCGCTCATGATTCGCTCGCCATCGTTGCCTGCTCCGGGATAATCCAATAACTATTAACCCGGCAATAATATATATCGTATTCAGCCATTGCGTGCCGGTTCGCTGCAAGGCGGCGAAAGGCCGCTGTAGTCATTCTACAGCAAGTTTCGCCAACGCAGTCAGTGGGCCGGCACGCAATGGCCTGTCCTTTTATTTCAATCTGTTAGGGACTTCAGGCCTGCACTGGTACGGCGTTGCGGCGCTTGCCAATGGAATGACCATTGCCTGCACACCGCGCCTTGTTCCAGCGCAGGCCTGAAGTCCTGAATACGATATATATTGTTGCCGGGTTAATATCACCTGAATCCGTGGGTTCATGACGGCGCATAGCACAAGCTCTTGCTTCCACAGCGGTTCAAAAAATGCCCGCTTAACCTTTGGGTGAAGCTAAGATTTTTTGAATCCACTGTGAAACCAATATCTTGCACTCTGCATCCGCCCTGAACCCACGGATTCAGGTATCAATCAGTTCGCGCGGTTTACCGCCTCTGTATCTAACTATATAATGTAGCGCTAATTTTTCATTCCGGCCAGTATACCAGTCCAGGTCTGGGGCGGGCCGTTACCCACAGGTGAACATTATATGCGCATTGCACACGAAGCCCTGACTTTCGATGATGTCCTGCTGTTGCCGGACCACTCCACCGTGCTGCCCAAGGAGGTGTCGCTGGCGACCCGGCTCACCCGCGAAATCAGCCTGAACATCCCCCTGCTGTCCGCGGCCATGGATACGGTGACGGAGGCGCGCCTGGCCATCACCATCGCCCAGGAGGGGGGCATCGGCATCATCCACAAGAATATGAGCATCGAGCAGCAGGCCCATGAGGTCTTCGCCGTCAAGAAATACGAGAGCGGCGTCATCAAGGACCCCATCACGGTGCGGCCCGACGTGAGCATCCGTGAGGTCATCGCCCTGACGCGCGCCAACAATATTTCCGGTGTGCCCGTGGTGGATGGCGTGGACCTGGTGGGCATCGTCACCCGCCGCGACCTGCGTTTCGAAACCCATCTCGATGATCCTGTCTCCAATATCATGACGCCCCGGGAACGCCTGGTCACGGTGCGGGAAGGCGCAGACCGTGATGAAGTGGTCGCTTTGCTGCACAAGCACCGCATAGAGAAGGTGCTGGTGGTCAATGACAACTTTCACCTGCGCGGCATGATCACCGTCAAGGATATCCAGAAATCAACGGACAACCCCCATGCCTGCAAGGATAGCCTGGGCCGTTTGCGTGTGGGCGCGGCGGTGGGTACGGCCTCCGATGACCGCGTGGAAGCCCTGGTGGACGCCGGGGTGGATGTGATTGTGGTGGACACGGCCCACGGACATTCACAGAAGGTGCTGGACAAGGTCAAGTGGGTCAAGCAGCACTATCCCGATGTGCAGCTCATCGGCGGCAACATCGGTACCAGCGAGGCCGCGAGGGCCCTGGTGGATGCCGGTGCCGATGCGGTAAAGGTCGGTATAGGGCCGGGTTCCATCTGTACCACGCGTATCGTCACCGGCGTGGGTGTGCCCCAGATCACGGCCATTGCGCAAGTCGCCGCTGTACTCAAGGACACGGGCGCGCCGCTGATCGCCGATGGCGGCATCCGTTTTTCCGGCGATGTGGCCAAGGCCATCGTGGCCGGCGCCCATGCCGTGATGATCGGCAGCATGTTTGCCGGTACGGAGGAGTCACCGGGGGAAGTGGAGCTGTACCAGGGGCGTTCCTACAAGTCATACCGCGGCATGGGTTCACTGGGCGCCATGGCGGAGGCCCATGGCTCCAGTGACCGCTATTTTCAGGAAGACAGCAGCCAAGTGGAGAAACTGGTGCCGGAGGGTATCGAGGGCAGGGTGCCATACAAGGGCAATGTGACGGCCATCATCCACCAGTTGCTGGGGGGCTTGCGCGCCAGCATGGGCTATACGGGATGTGGCAGTATTACCGAGATGCGCACCAAGCCGAAGTTCGTGCAGGTGACTGCCGCCGGCATGCGTGAGAGCCATGTCCACGACGTGTCGATTACCAAGGAAGCGCCGAATTATAGAATCGATTAATTTCAGGGGAAAGATACAAGACACAAGGGGCTATACTTACCTTGTACCTTGTACCTTGTACCTTGTACCTTGTACCTTGTACCTTGTACCTTGTACCTTTCCCAAATTGGATAAAAAAACCTTGACTGACGCCAACATTCATTCCGACCGCATCCTGATTCTCGATTTCGGCTCCCAGTACACCCAGTTGATCGCGCGTCGCGTGCGCGAGGCCAAGGTTTACTGCGAGATCTACAGCTGGGACGCGGGCAGTGACGCGATCCGAGACTTCAAGCCCAAGGGCATCATTCTGTCAGGTGGTCCCGACACCGTCACGGCGGAGACGACGGGGCGGGCGCCGGATGCCGTGTTCCAACTGGGTGTGCCGGTGCTGGGAATCTGCTATGGCATGCAGACCATGGCGGCCCAGCTGGGCGGTGAGGTGGAGAACGCCAGTCATCATGAATATGGCTATGCCCAGGTGCGCGCGCGCGGCCATTCACGCCTGCTGCGCGACATCGAGGATCACACCACGCCGGAGGGCTATGGCATGCTGGATGTGTGGATGAGCCATGGCGACCGGGTCAACCGGCTGCCGGAAGGTTTCAAACGCATCGCCAGCACGGACAACGCGCCCATTGCAGGCATCGCCGATGAAGAACGCGGGTATTACGGCTTGCAGTTTCACCCCGAGGTGACCCATACCCGCCAGGGGCAGCGCATCATCGCGCGTTTCGTCCATGAGATCTGTGGCTGCGCCGCGCTGTGGACGCCAGGCAACATCATTGACGACAGCATCCGTCAGGTGCGGGAGAGAGTGAAGGGCGACGAGGTTTTGCTTGGACTCTCCGGGGGAGTGGACTCGTCGGTGGTGGCGGCCATACTGCATCAGGCCCTCGGCGAGCAGCTGACCTGCGTGTTCGTCGATACGGGTCTGCTGCGCCTCCACGAGGGGGACCAGGTGATGGCCGTATTCGCCGAGCACATGGGCGTGAAGGTCATCCGCGTCAACGCCGAGGCGCGTTTTCTCGCTGCCCTCAAAGGGGTGGCGGATCCGGAAAAGAAGCGCAAGATCATTGGAAACCTGTTTATCAAGGTCTTCGAGGAAGAGGCGGAGAAGCTTAGCAATGTGAAATGGCTCGCACAGGGCACTATCTATCCGGATGTCATCGAATCCGCAGGCTCAAAGACCGGCAAGGCGCAGGTTATCAAGTCCCACCACAATGTGGGCGGCTTGCCGGAAGAGATGAACCTCAAGCTCATCGAGCCCTTGCGCGAGCTGTTCAAGGATGAAGTGCGCACCATCGGCGTCGAACTGGGTTTGCCCTATGACATGGTCTACCGCCATCCCTTTCCCGGCCCCGGCCTTGGCGTGCGCATCCTTGGCGAGGTCAACAAGGCCTATGCCGATATGCTGCGTCGCGCCGATGCCATTTTCATGGAAGAGCTGCGCGAACATGATCTCTACAACCAGGTCAGTCAGGCCTTCGCCGTTTTCCTGCCGGTCAAGTCCGTCGGTGTCACAGGCGACCAGCGCCGCTATGAATACGTCATTGCCCTGCGCGCAGTCGAAACCATCGATTTCATGACCGCGCGCTGGGCCCACCTGCCCTATGACATGCTGGAGAAAGTTTCCAGCCGCATCATCAACGAAGTACCGGGTATCTCACGGGTCACCTATGACATCTCCAGCAAGCCGCCGGCGACCATTGAGTGGGAGTGACGGGGATTTGTAACGCATTGATTGAAAATGGGTAAATCCTTCAAGTTGATGATGTAGCCTGCATTATCAATGGTATTATTCATGGTGTTTTCTGTGGGTAGCAAGGCAGAAAACAGCGATACCATGAGAGATGAATCGGAACAGTCATGGTATCAGCGGACACCGTTCATGGTTTTGTTTCAGGATCGTGTCGGCGTGATTAAGGTTCATAATCACGCCAAACTTAACTTTAATATGGCGTGAAAATATGCTAGAATTACGCCATGCGCTGGATATGGCAACAACCCGATTGGCCCAATTTCGGTTACGACAAGTACAG
>JALSGV010000033.1 GCA_026982565.1 Gammaproteobacteria bacterium | reverse complement strand
TGAAAAGACAGTGTTATGATGGGCCAAGGCTTAAATCTCCTTCTATTACAGTGTTTGCTTGCACTTACTATTGTAACAGTTCATTGAGATTTAAGCCTTTTTTCATTCAGTTAACGGGACGGCAGTGGAATACAATATATATTGTTGCCGGGTTAATAAGAGCCGGGCCTGCGCCCATATCCACAGGTGATCGCCGCCCTGTTTCAACAAAAAAGAAAAGGGTCGAAAATCACTTCCCTGTCAAACGCCTTTTCCCTTCCCTGGTTTCCGATCACTACCGCCAATGGCTGACAAGCCCCGCGTTGGCGCGCCAGAATTGCAGCATCACCTCCGTGGCCTCGATGTCACAGTTATTGCGGCCACAAGACGGATAACCGCCGCGAATGCCCGGCCAGGTATGTTCTCCGTTGATGATGGTGAGGACGGCGACAGGCTCCGAGTTGTCGTTGCGGGTTTTTTTCATGAAATCCTGCCGCACCACCAAGGTCTGGTCAGATTCGCGAGGCGTGGCGTCACCATGGCCCAGGTCAGGATAGAGGCTTTCGATATCACGCCGCCGGCTGTTGTTGTGCGCAACCAGCCAGTTGGTAGTGAGGGTACGCGGCGTCAGCATGGTGTGTTTCCCGCTGCCGGCGCCATAGGTGGGATTGCCGCGCCAACACTGAATGACATCCGTTGCTGTAACCAGCCCGGCGCAAGGTTTGCCCGGTTCCGTGGATTCCAGAATATTCGCCAGCGGGGAATTTGCCTTATCGTTGGTGCCCATGATGAACAAGAAGGGCCTTTTGGTGGCCGCATTGGGTAAAAACCCTGCACCACCGACAGCCGCTGCCTGGGCAGCGATCTTTTCCCGGTTCATGCTGCTGGATACCACGGCAAAACCGTCGAAAGTATTGGCGGCGCCCTGGGTAATGAACAGCTGGTAGACCATGCCAGCGCCATTGGAGAATCCGGCAGCATAGTACCCGGTGGGGTTGATCTGGGGGTCGGCAGTGATGGAGGCCACCACCTGTTGCACAAGGTTCAGGTCGTCCGACCAGTTTCCGCCACTCTGATACGGAAGACTGGCATAGCGTGGCGGGATAGCCGGACCTCCCGCGGTGCCGCAGGTGTCCGCCGCTGCCAGAGCCGCCCAGGTGGGCGCGTTTGTGCCGATATGCCGCCACGCCGGTTTACAATTGCCCCCCAGATTACTCACCAGGGCCGATGGGGACACGAGCACCATGCCCTGTTCGGTGTGCTTGTCCCAAAAGGCTGTCTGCACCGCGGCATCGCCGCCCCCGCCGTGGAAGGCGAAGATGACGGGCATGTCCCGCTTCACCTGCAGCGGCCCATCGCTGGGCACATGGATGCAGAAATGGCGGTTGATACCATTGACCGTTATCCCACAACTTTGAAACTCCGGATTATTGCAGCGGGCCTCATTGGGGGTGCCGAAGCCGGGTGGCGGATTCGCACAGGTGAATCCGTAGACATTACCGGCAAACAAAAAGACGGCCAGGTATTTGATGATGCGCATATCACTATCTCCTTACCTGAATCCGCGGGTTCAGGTCCTTATTCAAAATCGCTACAGTGCAGGGGTTGGTGGCCGTAATCACGGCCGGGGGCGTATCACCCGGTTCATCCCATGCCCTTGTAATCAGCTTCCATGTCCTCGATCTGTTTCTTGCCGCGGCTCCAGTCTTTCACCTTGTGGAGCTTGTAGGCAAAGATTGCCCCTTCCGAGAGGGTGATCACCTGCGTGCCATACTTGCCACCCTTGGCGGTGACCGTCAGATCGCTGGACTTTTCCTCAACCGACACCGAGGCGGCGGTTTCAAACTGCTTGGCAAGTTCGGCCTCAATCACGACCCAGACCTCGGTGATGATCCGTCCATCCCTGCCTTCGTCTGCGAGGTAGTTGCGCGCGGTATGGGCATCGTTATTCAGCATCTTCTTCAGCAGCCCTTCGGCAATGGACAGATTGAACAGCTTGAGCTTGGCGCGTTTGGCCTCCTCGTAGGAGAAACCAGCCGCCGCGCTCGTGTTCAAACCAAAAACCGGCAGGGAGCCATTTACTTCCACCTTGGCCCTCGTCGTCTGGCTCCAATCGATGCTGATGGGTGTGCCTGTCTTGACGATGCCGTTGAGATGTTTGCGACGCACCTTGCCCTCGGGGTCTATGTACGCCTTGGCGCCGATGGGATCCTTCTTTTCACCGAAGGTACAGAGTTCCACGAGATGTGCGTTGCCACGGAAATAGCTTTGCGAGCCATACTTGAATTTGTGCTTGGTAATGTTGATCGCCATGATTTCTCCCTTGTCGTTATCCTGTGCTGATAGATTGACCAGGCCGAAACCGGGCAGCCCGGTGCCATACGACTGGCGGAGACAAGGGTACGCAAAGGGGGGTTTCAACAAGGTTTCAGTTCGCCCACAACGAACTGTGATTATTGCCATTGCGCGCGGAGTTGACGGGCCTCCCGCAGGCGGCCCAATTTTTCCAGACAACGGATCATGCTGAAGTGGAGCGGCAGCGGGCCGCCTCGCGCCGCAGGCGGGCCAGGCTTTGCGTGCCGCCTGCCACTGCCCCAGGCCGCTCTGCAAGGCAACCATGGCCAGGCCGTAATAAAGGGGCGAATAGGCAAAGCCGCTGGCCTCGGCGATGGCCAGGGCCTGGCGGAGAGAGGGCATGGCCTCTTCCCCATGGCCCTTCAGCCAGGCGAGGTAAGCCAGAAAATGGTAGTGGATGGCCTGGTCATGGGGGCGAGGCTGAAGATGGATGCGTTGCCTGAGCACCGCCAGCCAGTGCCTTGCTTCCTCCACCTGTTCCCGGGCACAGCACTTGTAGAGGATGCAATTGAGCATGGGGATGTCCCAATGCTGCTGCCCCAGGCGCAGGCTCAAGGCCAGCCCCGATTCCACCAGTGTACCGCAGGCCGCCCCGTCATCGCTGAACCAATGGCGGTGGGCGGCGTGCGCCACGTAGTAGATGCAGTGGGCGAAACCCGGCTGCTCCAGCTTGTCCACCTTGTTCTTCAGGGTTTCCAACACCAGGGTGGAACGGCCTCGGTCACCCACCCCCCAGGTGTAGTGAATCATGTGCTGCAGGCCGCGCAGCATGGTGTCAGCGACGGGTTCATGCAGGCCGAGCTGTTGCAGACTCACGGTTTCCCAGAATGCCAGATCGGCGTGACCCGGACAGCGAATGGACAACGCGGCAAAGGCGGAGCGGGAGAGTCTCGCCAGCAAGTCGCGCTCACCTGCAGCCTCCAGCTCACGGCGCAGGGGGACGAGTTCATGGATCCAGGGGTCCAGCGCACGGCAGTCGTCCCACTCCAGCCACAGGGCATCCAGCACCCCGGCGCAACTCATGCAGATACCAGCGAGATCGCCCGCGCCCCGGAAATCGCCAAAGGCTTGTGCCAAGTAACGACGCGCCTCGGGCAACTGGGTATGAAGCAGGCAGCGCCCAAGCCAATAGTTCAGCCAGGGATACGTGTGCCGTGCATCGACGGGAATGGTCTGCAACAGCCCCTGCAGGGCGGCGGCCCGTCCCTCGGCCAGCCAGCCGTCGGCCTCGCGGCGCAGCAGCGCCGTCAGCAGCGACCAATTCTTGGTGCGAATCTTCTGGGAAATATCATTCATGCCGATCATGCCTCAATCCTTGGAAGGGCGCGCCCCGCCAATGCCTGCGGGCGGGAGGGCACACATGCCATCATTCCCACAGGGGGCGCCAAGTTATTAACCCGGCCACCATATATGGTATTCAACCATTGCCCGCGCACCGCACCTTGTTCCAGCGCAGGCCTGAAGTCCTGAATACGATATATGATGGATGCCGGGTTAATAACAGTTGGCAATTCGGAAGGAGCAAGTTGTCAGAGACTTTATCGTCGACTGCTCTTGTTTAAGGACCTCTTCGTGACATATTTCTTTGGTGCCGAATTGCCCGGTCGGGGTGTTTTTTTCAAGTCCTTGCGGAGTATGGGAAGAATAAACACCCTTTCCCCAAAAGTCCACAGGTATCGGATCACGGTATCGGCTCCCGAAAAATGAATCACCATCGTGATATCCATGCATTGAGCGAATGAATATCAATGCTGAACATACGCTCGAGGTGTTGCGCCCAGGTCATCGGCGCACGGTGCTGTCTGTTCGGCGCGAACACGCCGTGATACCGGGCAAGGTTGACTCTTGCCCTGGGCTCCAGCGTTGCCAGTCGGGCCATGAAATCCAGTGGCTCTAAGATCACGTGCGTGGCGCCATCCCGGTACGGCGTCTTCAGTTGGTAGCGAATGTTGCCATTGGGCATCAGCGACGCCGCTTTTCTGACACGGCCGGCCTTGAGATGTACCGGCACAGGCGTTCAAGTTTCTGGCGTTCATTCACCCTGGCGGCAACGCCGGTGTGCAGGCAGAAACCGGCCACTTTACCCACCCTGCCACCGAATTGATCCTCCGGATCGCAAGCCGACAACGTTTGCAGGGTGAATACCTTACGGCCTGCTTGTGGTCCGACCGCACCCCCAGGCAAACAGATGTTCTCAGCATCCCGATCCAGCAAGCCCTGGCGCCCGACCCGCTGGGAGATCATGTGCGCCAGATGGGTGAGCTCCCGGCTGGCCGGTGCCTTGACCCAGCGGAACCTGGATGATCCATTGCAACGCTCGATATACACGCCATCCAGAAACAGCATGTGGAAAAGGATATTCAGATTGAGTGCCGAGCCGAACCGCTGAATGAGGGTGACGGCGCCCGTTTGGGCTGACTTTTTCGTATACCCAGATTTTTTGACAGCCCGGATTTCTCGCCGATGGAATTGAAGAAGGCTGTTTTTCAATTCCATCGGCGAGAAATGCAGGTTAGATGAGATGCAGACGGCTGTTTCTCAAAGAACCATCACTTATTAACCCGGCAACAATATATATCGTATTCAGCCATTGCGTGCCGGTTCGCTGCAAGGCGGCGAAATGCCGCTGTAGTCATTCTACAGCAAGTTTCGCCAACGCAGTCAGCGGGCCGGCACGCAATGGCCTGTCCTTTGATTTCAATCTGTTAGGGACTTCAGGCCTGCACTGG
>JALSGV010000032.1 GCA_026982565.1 Gammaproteobacteria bacterium | reverse complement strand
GCAGGCCTGAAGTCCCTAACAGATTGAAATCAAAGGACAGGCCATTGCGTGCCGGCCCGCTGACTGCGTTGGCGAAACTTGCTGTAGAATGACTACAGCGGCCTTTCGCCGCCTTGCAGCGAACCGGCACGCAATGGCTGAATACGATATATATTGTTGCCGGGTTAATAGATCGAGACTCTCATATGGATACCGTACAGAAAGCCAGCGCCCCGCAAACCAACGCCACGGTCATGGCCTCCGCCGGCACCGGCAAGACTTGGCTGCTGATCACCCGCCTCATTCGCCTGCTGCTGGACGGCGCGGACCCCGGCGCCATTCTTGCCGTCACCTTCACGCGCAAGGCGGCGGCCGAAATGCAGAGCCGCCTGAGGGAACGCCTGTACGAATACCTCACCATGGAGGATGAAACACTGGCAAGCAGTCTCAGCCAGATCGGCCTCGATACCAGCAGCGCGAATCTGACCGGCATGCGCCACCTGTTCGAGGAACTGCTGCGCCACGAACACCCCGTGCGCATCACGACTTATCACGCCTTCTGCCAGGATGTTTTGCACCGCTTTCCCTTCGATGCCGGCGTGCCGCCCGGCTTCGATGTGGTGGAAAATACCGGCCTGCTGGTGCGCGAGGCCTGGGACGCCCTGATCACGGAGACCACCACCCACGCCCATGGCGAGACGGCCGCCGCATTGAAACGGCTGCTGGAATATCATGGCGGGATCGACGGGCCGCGTCAGGCCCTGGAAACATTCCTCAACCACCGCATCGATTGGTGGGCCTATACCCTCGGCTGGAAAGACCCCGTTGCCTATGCAGAGGAAGCCCTGCTCGGGCGGCTGGACATCGACCCTCAATCCAACCCCGCAGAGGCCCTCCTCGGCGGAGATATCCGCGCCCTGCTGCGTGAATTCATGAGTCTGCTGGAAAAACACGGCAACGCGACAAATCTGAAGCATCACGAACTGCTCGGGAAGGCCTGTGATGAGTCGCGTCCCGCCAGGGAAAGACTGCAGCAGATCCGCACGGTATTCCTGACGAAGAGTGGTGAGCCCCGCGCGCGCAAGGAAAGCGGCGCCCAGCGCAAAAGCATGGGCGCACAGGGACAGCAACGCTTCCTTCAGATTCATGACATCCTGTGCGAGCGCCTGGCCTGGTTGAAAGAACAGGAGAACAGGCTGCTCACGCTGCGTATCAACCAGGCCTGGTACCGTGCAGGCGCGGCATTCCTCTCGCATTACATGCGTATCAAGACAGAGCGCCGCCAACTGGATTTCGCCGACCTGGAATGGCACACCTACCTCCTCCTGCACCACAGCGAGCAGGCCCTGTGGGTGCAGTACAAGCTGGATCACCGCATCGACCATTTTCTTATCGACGAATTCCAGGACACCAACCCCACCCAGTGGGCCATGCTGCTGCCCCTGCTGGAAGAATTGGCGAGCGGCGACCAGGAACGGCGGCGCAGCGTGTTCCTGGTGGGCGACGGCAAACAGTCCATCTACCGTTTCCGGCGCGCCAACCCTCACCTGTTCCACACCGCCGATGCATGGTTGCAGACCCACCTGCAAGCCATTCATTGCACATTGGAAACCTCGCGGCGCTCGGCGCCCGCCATCATCGGCTTTATCAACCGCCTCTTTTCCAGCGAGGTTCTGAGTCAGCGCCTGCCATCGTTCAAACGCCATGGCACTCACCTCGCAGACCTGTGGGGACGCGTGGAAATACTGCCTCTGATCAAACCTGGCCCGGAAACCGAAACGGCGCAGTCAGAACAAGAACCCCATGCATTGCGCAACCCCCTGCTCACACCGCGCCAATGCACCGAGGACGACCCCCACTTCGCCGAGGGTGAGCTGATCGCGCGGCGCATCCACGATATGGTTTCGGCGGAAACCCTGCTCACCACCCACGGTCAGACCCATGCGGCGAGCTACAGTGACATCACCATCCTGGTGCGCAGCCGCACCCATATTCATCACTACGAGCGCGCCCTGCGCAATGCGGGCATACCCTATCTGGGTGGCGGCCGCACCACCCTGCTGGACTGTCTCGAAATCCAGGACATGGTGGCCCTGCTGGACCTGCTGGCAGCACCCTACAACAACCTGTCACTGGCCAAGGTCTTGCGCGCGCCCCTGTTCGACTGCAGTGACGACGATCTCATTTTCCTGGCGCAAAAAGCGCAACTCGTCCCAGCGGGGGGTGCTTCCTGGTTCGACACCCTGGCAGCCCACCATCACGAACTGGCAGAGGATGCCCCGCTGAAACACGCCTGGAAAATGCTGAGCACCTGGCGTGAACTGTCCGGCCAGCTCCCTGTCCACGATCTGCTGGACCGCATCTACTGCGATGCCAATGTACTACAGCGCTACAGCGCGGCCTTCCCTCCCGCCCTGCGTTCACGGGCCCGCGGCAATCTGACGCGCTTCATCGAAATGGCTCTGGAAGTGGACAGCGGACGCTATCCCAGCCTCGCGCACTTCCTGTCCCGCATCAACGCACTGCAGCAACATGATCATGACGCGCTCGAAGAGGCGCCTCACCTCGAACAGCAGGATGCCGTGCGCATCATGACCATCCATGCCGCCAAGGGCCTGGAAGCGCCCATCGTGTTCCTTGCCGACAGCGCACGCCCGCGCAGGCGTCCTGGCGCCTATGAACTACTCCTGGACTGGCCAAGCGGGGCCTCCCGCCCCGACAGCTTCCTCCTCAGCACCAAAACCGGCGAGATGGACTCATGGAGCCGGAAACTGCGTGATGACGCCGAGGCGGAAGACATCATGGAAGAGACCAATCTTCTCTATGTCGCCCTCACCCGCGCCCGCCAGTGGCTCATTATCAGCGGCTGCCTGCCAAGCAAGCGCGGCGGCCTGGGCTGGTATGGAGACATAACAGCGGCCCTCGGCAGCGATGAGGATATCGCTGAACAGGGGTTCTCCATGGAGTCGGGGCGAATGCCGGCCTTGCCGCGGCACAGCGTGATGACAGCAAAAGAAACTCCCCCGCCCACCGACCCCGGCCTGTCACGGCCTCTGGACATCTCCCCCCTCCCTATGGAAATCTCACCCAGCGCCTTGACGGACGAAGCAACCGTGAACGACCCGGTGCCGGGCGCGTTGCCGCAATCAGGGCAAAACCGGGCAGATGAAGCCCCATTCAATCGCGGCGTGGTGATTCACCGCATGCTGGACCATCTCACCCGGACCTATGGGGCAAGCGACGACAAGGCGCAGCGCTACCAGTCCCTGGCCCATGATTTGGGCCTCGACCCTCGAGAGCCATCACTGCAGGCCTGCTGGCAAGAGGCCCTTGCGGTTATCGAAAATGAACAGCTTCGTCCATTGTTCGACCCACAATACTTTCAGCGGGCCGTGAATGAGGCGCCTCTTATTTACGAGCAAGATGGACGAATCATCAGTGGTGTCATCGACCGCTTGCTCATTGCCGACACCCTGACGCTCATCGATTACAAGACCCATCGCCACGCGCGGCCTGACAACCTGGCCCGCCTGGCCAGAATACATCAGAGACAAATGGAATATTATGCCCAGGGCATAAGCAATTTGTGGCCCGGCAAACCATTGCGTGTCTTGCTGTTGTTCACGGCCTGCGCCATGTCACATGAAGTAACGTTCACCATAGATCCATAGCCAGAGCATCATCCACATTCTTACAACGGTTTCAGCACCGGGCTCCCTTTGCCCGGCGGCGATATATAACCGTGTATTCAGCCAATGCGCGCCGTACATCTGCCCCACCCAATTATGGCTTCTATTTCATTGATAATACTTGTGATTTAAGAGTGCACACTTATGTAAGCCATAAGAAAGGAAAATAACATACTGTTACCAAGCGCGTTATTTATTCTGCGTGGTGCGGCAGTATCAATCTGGAGGAGTAAAGAAATGGACAAATCCATCGCCACAATGAAAACAGCATTGGTAATACTGGTCATGGCGGTATTTAGCGCCAATGTTCATGCAACACCATCAAATGAATTCATCCATGGCATAACGATTAAGTTACACAATGAGCGTTATTATTTTGCCGGCCCACCTGATGGGGCAAATGGAGAGTCGGACGTACCTGGACACAAATGGCTGCGTGTCGGGAAACACCGCTTCCTGGGAAAACACTTCAATACGGGACCTTTCGGATCTCCCAATTTCTACTCCAGCGATGCGGGAGATGGCGCCTTGCTCTACACAATGGAAGCAATTATCGACAAATGGACAGAGACGAAAGCCTTGAAGTATTTCAATCATGGATTTATCCACTATCACACGCTGATAAATGCCGACACCGGCCAGCCTCATCCAACAAAAGTCGCATGGTTTAAACATGTCGCGGTAAAAACTTTCGAGCTGGATGGCGCGGCGCCACTGGCTTTTCTGGGCATAGAAGCCTATACAGTAGCACCTGGCGTCGATTACAGATTTGGGCCGAACTGGGATATCCCCTATCGGCCCGTCGCCTCTCACTAGCGCTGTTTTATCAACCCCAAGAAGATCGGGGACGACCACTCAGCGGGATAATACCAGCCAGGCCCCACAACGCGCCTTGCTGGTATTACGCACATTTTCCCATGGTAAGGTATACAGGGGGAACAATCATGTTGGTACTTACTCGCAAGGTTGGTGAGTCATTAATCATCGCGGATGACATAAAAGTAACGATCTGCGCACTGAACGACTCCCAGATCAAAGTGGGTATTCAGGCGCCCAGAGACGTTGAGATACATCGCGAAGAAGTCTACATTCGAATCAAAAGGGAAAAAGAAGGCGGGCGGCATCGGCCTTTTAACGAGCCAGCAAGCTGAAGCGGCCTCTCCTCCCATTCCCTTGGTGTATTTCTTACTGCACGCCCGCCATCTTGCATGACCTTCTGCTATTAACCCGGCAACAATATATGCCGTATTCAGTGCTTCAGGCCTGCCGCAACGCCGTGCCAGTGCAGGCCTGGAGTCCCTGACAGATTGAAATCAAAGGACAGGCCATTGCGTGCCGTCCCGCTGACTGCGTTGGCGAAACTTGCTGTAGAATGACTACAGCGGCCTTTCGCCGCCTTGCAGCGAACCGGCACGCAATGG
>JALSGV010000031.1 GCA_026982565.1 Gammaproteobacteria bacterium | reverse complement strand
TGATTTCAAGCTGTTAGGGGTTTCAGGCCTGCACTGGCACGGCGTTGCGGCGCTTGCCATTGGAATCACCATTGCCCGCGCACTGCGCCCTGTTCCAGCGCAGGCCTGAAGCCCTGAATACGATATATATTGTTGCCCGGTTAATATTGTTCTGGGATGGCCTTTTGCCTGATTGTTGCATGCCGGGGTGTTTCTGTCCATGCGCATGACCAGGCGGTCTTGGCTGTAATGTCAGGCCGGGTTAATAATCCTGCCAAGTTGCTATAATGACGGGCAACAACCATACAAAACAGGATTTCCCCATGTGTAAGGAACTTCGGTTGGAGGGCGGCTACTGCACCTGCACACTTTTGAAAAGTGTTTTCGAAAGCAAAGGTATTTCTTTCCCCACTCCAAGGGTGTGTTGACACATCCTAGGAAAACAGGGAAATCTGCCGAAGTGAGATATTTTATGCTGATTTTCCGACTACTTGTCTTGGCATGCCTGCTGACGGCGCCGTGGCAAAGCCTTTTGGCTGATGATGCCCCGCCTCCGGTTACCGGGAATACAGTCACGGTCACTCCCAATATCATCAAGGCGCGGCTTGATGAGATCGAGGCCGCGACGGATCTGGACGAAAGTGCAAAGGCGATATTGACTGAACTCTATCGCAGGGCGCTCAGTAATCTCGAAAAGGAGCACGCCAATATTCAGGCGGCCGAGGCCTTCCAGAAGGCGCGTAAGACAGCACCTGAACAGGAGAAGGCAGCGCGCGCTGAACTGGAGAAACTCGAGCGGGAATCCCCACGAGTCATCCTGAAAGTCTCTGAAAGGAACTCCCTGGGCGAGATCGAGCAGGCATTGCTCAATGAAAAAGCCAATCAGGTTGCTGTCGATGCCAAGCTGGATGAGATAGAGAAAAGGCTGGCGGCTGAAAGTGAACGTCCCAACGTCATTCGCCAGCGGCTCACCGAGGCCAGGAATCGCCTGGACGCAGCTGAGAAGGAGCTCAAGCAGTTGGCGTCTAAAGGCGAAACGCCATTGATCGATGAAGCGAAGCAATGGAGTCTGCTTGCTGAACAACGCGCCTTGAGTGCAGAGATCAAAATGCTCGATCAGGAGCTGTTGAGCCAGCCCATGCGTATCGGCCTTCTGAAGGCCCAGCAGGAAAGGACGGAGCGCAGCCTCAATCGCATGAATGAACGTATCCAGTTGTTGGAAGAACTGGTCAGTAGAAAACGTCGGAGTGAGGCCGAGCAGGCGCAGGCAGAGGCAGCAGTCGCCATCGTTGAAATGGCGGGAAAGCACCCCCTCATTCAGGACCTGGCTAAGAAGAATGCCGCGCTTACAAAACGCCTGTCAGAGATGTCGGCTGATCTGGAAAAAGCGGCCAGCAGGGATCAGTTGGCAGTCGATACGGCAAAGCGCATTGAGAATGAATTACATAGCACTCAGCAAAAGCTGGAGGTTGCCGGACTCAATCAGGTGTTGGGCCGTGTCTTGCTGGAGCAGCGCCGTCTGCTGCCTGATATTCGCAGTATACGTCACGAAGCCAAGGAGAGGGAGGCGCTGATAGCCAATGTGGCCTTGAACCAGATTCAGGACAATGAAGAGCTGAAGCGCCTCCGTGATATGGACGGTTATGTGGCGAAGCTGACGAGCGGCATGGCGCAGGGCGACGCTGCACAGGTTCAGAAGCATCTCAGGGAACTGGCGGAAAAGCGCCGCGAACTGCTCGACAAGGCGATTTCCGTGGATGAGGCCTACTTGCGGGCGCTCGGCGAGCTGGATTTTGCGCAGAACAGATTGATCGATGCCATTGAGGCCTATGATGGCTTTCTTGCCGAGCGTCTGCTGTGGATTCGTAGCGCGCCGCCGCCAAGTCTCGAAATGGTTCTGGCGATTCCGGCCCAAATAGCAGACCTGCTGGAGCCTCACAAGTGGCACGTCGTAGGACAGATCCTCGTTTCACGGTTCGCGCAATCTCCTTTTTTCTGGCTCATGCTGCTGGTCTTCACCATGCTTGTGGTGAAAAAGCGCAAGATGAAAGCCGCCTTGCTGGAGACCGGGAAAAGGATCATCAAGGCCAGGAGGGATAAGTTTGGATATACTCTCAAGGCATTGGGGTTGACGCTGTTGCTGGCGGCGCCATGGCCCTTGTTGCTGGGCGTCGCCGGATGGCAGCTGTCTGTTTCCCTGGATGCAACGGATTTCGCCAAGGCGCTTTCACACGCCTTGTTGGTCACTGCGCCGGCCTTCTTTTACTTGAAAGCCTTCAGTGTCATGTGCCTGCCGGGTGGTTTGGCGTCCGCTCATTTTCGTTGGCCTGAGACCGCGACCAAGGCGTTGCGGCGCCAACTGCATATTCTTATCTCTATTTTCATCCCCGCCGCGCTTGTCGCCATTACAACCATCAGGGACACTTCAGCGGAATTTGGCGGTGGACTGGGGCGCATTGCCTTTCTGGTGGTCGTCATATCGTTATCGTATTTTTTCTATCGCCTGTTTAGTCCCACCAGGAGCATTTTGAGGGACATGCTGCTTCGCCATCCAGGCAGCGCCCTGGCGCGCTTCCGCAGGCTGTGGTTGGCGCTCACCCTGTTGGTGCCGGCTTTTCTGGTCGTGCTGGCCGTCTCTGGTTTTCTCTATACGGCGGGGGTGCTGACCAGCAGCCTCATCGATACGCTGTGGCTGGTGCTCGGGTTGATAGTACTTTACCAGCTTGCCGTGCGCTGGCTGTTGTTGACACGGCGGAAGCTCGTTCTGGCCGCGGCTATCGAGCGCCGCAAGACGGCACAGGAAGCTGAAGGAACACCGGAGGCTGAGCGCGGCGAGTCCGGCCAGTATCAGGCCAGGGAACCCGAGATCGACCTGGTTGCGCTCAACGAGGAAAGTCTCAAGCTCCTGAACACCATGCTGTTGTTCTTGTCCCTCATAGGATTGTGGTTCATCTGGTCCGATGTGCTGCCCGCTTTTGGATTGCTGGGCGACATCTCTCTGTGGCATCAGACAGGGATTATCGATGGAGAAGAGCAGATCGTGCCCGTCACCCTCGCGGACCTGTTATTGGCGATCCTCATTTTGGTCGTCACGGTCGTGGCTTCGAAACATTTTCCGGCTTTGCTGGAAATTATCCTGCTGCGGCGCTTTTCGACCACATCGGGTGGCCGTTATGCGGCTACGACATTGTCCCGTTACTTCATTGCCGCCGTCGGTGTGTTGTTTTCTCTCAGCATCATTGGCGCCAGCTGGTCGCAGGTGCAATGGTTGGCGGCGGCCTTGAGTGTCGGTATCGGTTTTGGCTTGCAGGAGATCGTGGCCAATTTTATCAGTGGCATCATCATCCTGTTCGAACGCCCCATCCGGGTGGGAGATGTGGTCACCATCGGGGAAACGGACGGCGTCGTCACCCGCATACAGATACGGGCCACCACGATCCGTACATGGGATGGCCTGGAGCTGTTGGTTCCCAATAAGGAATTTATTACGGGCCGCCTGCTGAACTGGTCCTTGTCCGACCAGACCACGCGCATCAAGGTGCCGGTGGGCGTCGCCTATGGCAGCGACGTGCAGAAAGCCATGAGACTGTTGAAGGAGGCGGCGGAGGAGAACGAGGCGGTAATGAAGGATCCCGAACCTTCGGTTATCTTCGAGTCTTTTGGCGACAACACGCTCAATCTGGTGCTGCGTTGTTTCGTGGGCACTCAGGATGACCGCATGCCTGTGCTTACCGCATTGCACGAGGCCATCGATCGCAAGTTTAACGAGGCTGGCATCGTGATTGCCTTCCCGCAACGGGATGTGCACCTGGATACTTCCAGGCCTTTGGATATTCGCATCACACGGGAATAGCCTTGCGGAAGAGGGGTGGCAAGACTATGCTTGCTCAGCCCCAGCTCTGTTTTTCGCGAATCTCGTCCAGGGTCTTGCAGTCTATGCACAGGGTGGCCGTGGGGCGGGCTTCCAGGCGGCGGATGCCGATTTCGACGCCACATACCTCACAGTAACCATAGTCACCAGTGTCCAGTAACTGCAGGGACTCGTCTATTTTCTTGATGAGCTTGCGTTCGCGATCACGGGTGCGCAGCTCCAGGGCAAAATCTGACTCCTGGCTGGCGCGGTCATTGGGATCGGGGAAGTTGGCGGCTTCATCCTGCATGTGATGCACAGTCCGCTCCATTTCCTCCAGCAGTTCGCGCTTCCAGTTTTCGAGGATAGTCCTGAAGTGCGCGATTTGCTCGGCATTCATGTACTCCTCGCCACGCTTTTCCTCATAGGGCGTGAAGGCGCCAACTTCCATAGCCGACTTCTTGGCGGCTTGGGCTTTTTTGGCGGGCGCCTTCTTCTTGGGCGCGGCCTTTTTCTTTGCGGCTGGTTTGCCTGCCGCGGCCTTCTTGGCTACGGCTTTCTTCTTGGCAGTCTTTTTCACGGTTTCTTTTTTAGTGGTCTTTTTCGCCGCACTCTTGGTTTTGGCCGTCTTCTTCTTGGCGACAGCCTTCTTCGTTACCGATTTTTTTTGAGCAGTTTTCTTTTTTGCAACCGCCATCAGGATTCTCCAGCGTCAGCACAACGAATAAAAATAAGCGGGTATTTATACCAGAATGCCCCTTGAGAAACAACAATGTAAACGCGGCGCGTACAATTGTTGGCTTGTATTGTTTCGGACATGTTAACGTAATCATTTGACGCAAAGTGCGGAAAAAAGGGCTTTATTTTATAACTCATTGTATTTTATTGCTTATTAACCCGGCAACAATATATATCGTATTCAGCCACTGCCTGCGCGCCGCGCCTTGTTCCAGCGCTGGCCAGAAGTCCAGAATACGATACATATTGTTGCCGGATTGATAATTAGGAGGTCTGAGCGTTGTTAGAACCGGCGGCATTTATTTTTGATGTGGATGGCACCCTGGCGGATACGGAAAGGGATGGGCACCGCGTGGCATTCAATCGCGCTTTCGAGCGCGCGGGGCTTGATTGGCACTGGTCTGTCGGGCTATATGGTGAACTGCTGCAGGTTGCCGGCGGCAAGGAGCGCATGCTTCACTATATCGACAGTTACATTCGGTCTGGCGACCGGACTGAAGAGTTGAAGGCGCTGGTCCCGGATCTGCACGCTGACAAGACCCGTATCTATGAGCAGATGATGACCGCAGGGGGGATCACTCTGCGTCCTGGCGTGAAACGCCTGTTGCTCGAGGCGCGCGATGCGGGCATTCGCCTCGCTATTGCCACCACGACCACGCGCGCCAATGTCACGGCACTGCTGGTCAATAATCTTCCCGCTGATGCGGAGTCATGGTTCGATGTCATTGCGACCGCCGACGAGGTGGAAGAGAAAAAGCCGTCACCCCTGGTCTATGAATACGCCCTTGCAAAACTGGATTTGCCGGCAGCACGTTGCCTGGCCTTCGAGGATTCAGAGAATGGCATACGCGCCACGCTGGGTGCATCCCTCAAGACTGTCATCACGGTGAATGACTATACCCGTGATGTGGACTATAGTGGCGCCGCATTGGTGCTTGATCACCTGGGGGAGCAGGATCTGCCGTTCCAGGTGTTGGGAGGGGAACAGAAGGGCGTGGTGGACGCGGGCCAGCGATACCTGGATGTAGCGCTGGCCAGGAAGCTGTTCCTGTGACGAAGCCCGGGCCGGGAGGGCTGGCTGCCCGCATGGCCGACATCCAGCCTTTCCATGTCATGGATATCCTGTCACGCGCACGGGTGCTGGAGTCACAAGGGCGTTCCATTGTCCACATGGAGATCGGAGAGCCGGATTTTCAGACACCACAACCCATCGTCGATGCTGCCGTGGCAGCGCTGCATGCCGGTCACACCCATTACACGCCGGCGCTTGGCCTGCCAGCCCTGCGCGATGCCATCTCTGGCTGTTACCGTGACGGTTACGGCGTCGAAATCGATCCCCGGCGCATCGTGATCACGCCGGGTTCATCGGGCGCATTGTTGCTGGCCCTCGGGGTGTTGCTCAACCCAGGTGAGCAGGTACTCATGACGGATCCCGGTTATCCCTGCAACCGTCACTTCGTCAGATTCCTGGAGGGCGAGGCCGTCTGCGTCCCGGTGGATGGGCGTAGCGCTTGCCAGTTGACCGCGGATCTCATCCAACAACATTGGCAGGGTAATACCAGGGTGGTGATGCTGGCATCTCCCGCCAACCCCACTGGCGCGCTCATTTCTGAAGAGGTTCTGCAGGAGGTCATTAGCACCGTCGACGCGCTGGGCGGCACACTGATCATGGACGAGATTTACCATGACCTGGTCTATGGTGAAAAGCCTCGCAGCGCATTGGCCTTTTCCGAAGAGGTCTTCGTGGTCAACAGCTTCTCGAAATATTTCAATATGACGGGGTGGCGCCTCGGTTGGCTGGTGGTTCCCCGGGCTTACATTCCCTACGTGGACCGCCTGGCACAGAACCTCTTTCTCGCCGCCTCGACCCCCGCGCAATATGCCGCCCTCAAGGCCTTCGACGGAGAAACACTGGATATCCTCGAACGACATCGCCGGGAACTGCGGCAGCGCCGCGACTATCTTTTGCCAGCTCTTCAGGACCTCGGCTTCGGCATCACCGCACACCCTGAAGGCGCCTTCTATATCTATGCCGACTGCTCTCGCTTTACACAGGACAGCCAGGCCTTCTGCCAGTCGCTGCTGGCGCAGGCCGGTGTGGCCATCACGCCGGGCTGTGATTTCGGCCGCCACCTGGCTGAAACGCATGTGCGTTTTGCCTATACCACGGAGATGGCGAACCTCGAGGAGGGCGTCAGACGGTTGCAGTCCTACCTGGATTGATGGTGGCGGGAATTATCCCAAAGACATTGTTTGATATGCAATTTATCCATGGGTTACCGGCGCCAAGTCTTTTCCGGTTGAATTTTATTGGATATAAACCTATAATAAACAATCACTAACGATGCTATCCTGTGTTTGCTTGCCAATGTCATAAACCTCCGGCCAATCCCGCAACGATCACTGTCACTTTCTTTTTTCCTGGAAACATTCAAGAGGGAGCGAAGTGGTACAAATACGACAAGGCCGGCAATACCATGACCGATTTCTCCAGCAATATGGCCGTCAGTGGCAATACGGTGGTGCTTACCCTGGTCGATGGAGACGCCGATGGCGTGGTGAATGGCGTTATCGTTGACCCAGGTGGTCTTGCTTATCCCTCAATCATCCCTCAGCCGCGCAAGAGTGGCGGGGGAGGAATACTTGCGCCCATATCATTTCTCATCCTGTCTCTATGGGTGATCTGCGTTCGCCGGTGCCAGAAGGGCCCTGTGACGGCCCTGTGGTAGGCTACTAAGGCGCAATACGGCTTCTGAACGGATTACTGCTTCTATGGAATATTTTGAACGATGAATATGACAACAAAAATCCTGGTCTGGATGGTATGTGGCCTTATTGTCGGAAGCCTGATTAATGGTTTTGCACAGAACGTGGCCTTTATCCAGGACTATTTTGTCAACGGTCTCTTTCATGTGGTTGGCGCGCTCTTCATCAGCGGCCTGAAAATGCTGGTCGTGCCGCTGGTGACTTTCTCTCTGATCGCAGGTGTCTGCGGTATTGGAGATGTCACTACCCTGGGGCGCATTGGAATCAAGGCGTTTCTGCTTTTCATGCTGACAACAGCCTTGGCGATAACGCTGGCGATTACCGTGGCGGTTATGGTTGGGCCGGGTCAAGGTTTTGATATGACCCATGCCGCTCAGGGAGAATTTGTTGCCCCTGCCGCACCGCCATTGACCCAGGTGATTATAGACCTGGTTCCCACGAATCCGATTGCGGCCTACGCCAATGGGAATATGTTGCAGATCATTTTTTTCACCATACTGTTTGCTGTCTGCCTGTTGATGGTTGGTGAGCGTGGCAGGCCAATTATCGATATTTCAGAGCGTTTGAATGATGTGATGATGCAGGTGGTCACGGTTGTCATGCATGTGGCGCCCTATGGTGTATTTGCATTAATGGCGAAGACGTTTGCATTGCAGGGTCTGGGGCTGATACTGCCGATGATCAGTTATTTCGGAGTGGTGGCGCTGGTATTGCTGCTTCACCTGAGCGGGACATTGATGTTGTTGCTGAAGTTTCTGGGACGTGTCAGTCCGCTGATGTTCCTGAGAAAATTGCGCACCGTGCAAATATTCGCGTTCAGCACCTCCAGCTCCAATGCCACCATTCCCGTTACCCTGCGGACGGTTGAAAAACGCCTTGGCGTCGATAACTCGCTGGCCTCCTTTGTTGTCCCCTTTGGCGCCACTATCAATATGGATGGCACGGCAATCATGCAGGGTGTCGCTACCGTCTTCATCGCCAATGTCTATGGGATTGACCTCGGGGTCACCGGGTATCTCACGGTCATTGGCATGGCCGTGCTCGCCTCAATCGGAACGGCCGGCGTGCCAGGTGTCGGACTCATTATGCTGGCGATGGTTTTTAATCAGGTGGGTCTTCCCATAGAGGGAATTGCATTGATCATGGGTGTCGATCGCTTGCTGGACATGATGCGCACTGCAGTGAATGTAACAGGCGATGCAACGGTCTCGACTGTGGTTGCGCGCAGTGAAGACAAGATTTCCATGGATGTATTCAGTGACCCGGCGGCTGGCCAGGTGGAAGAAGTGCATCTGCCGCATGATAAAAAGCAGAGCGCGTGAGCAGGAACTTTTCTACTATTGTTAACCCGTTCTAATATTAACCCGGCAACATATATATTGTCGCCGGGTTAATAAAATATGGTAATAAGAAGAACACCCAGTGCTATGCGGTAGATCACGAAAGGCAGCATGCCGATGCGGTCCAGCAGCTTGAGAAAGAAGTGGATGCAGAGATAGGCGGTGATGCCGGCGCTGGCGGCGCCCAGGGCGAAATCCCCCCAGGCGAGCGCCGTTTCCCCCTTGATCAGATCCAGCATGGATAACAATCCCGCCAGCGTGATAACGGGAATTGAAAGCAAAAACGAGAAACGGGCGGCAGCGGGGCGGGTCAGGCCCAGCATGAGTCCGGCGGTGATGGTGATGCCGGAGCGGGAGGTGCCGGGGATGAGGGCGATGGCCTGGGCGAAACCGATGAAGAGGATGTCGCCCAGGGTCAGGCTGTGTTCGTCGCGCCGGCGTTTGCCGCGCGCATCCGCCCACCACAACAGCAGGCCGAAGCCGATGGTGGCGTAAGCGATGACCAGGGGCGAGCGCAAGGAGGTCTCGATGAACTCCTTGAACAGCAGTCCGAACAGGCCTACGGGGATGGTGCCCAGCAGGACGCCCCAGGCGAGACGGCTCTCGGGGGTGTGGCGGCGCGTGGTGATGGAGCGCGCCCAGTCCCGGCCCATGAGCGCCAGTTCATGGCGGAAGTAGGTCACCACGGCGCACAGGGTGCCCACGTGCACGGCGACATCGAAGGCCAGCCCCTGGTCCTCCCAACCCGCCAGTTGGGGAAACAGGATGAGATGGGCGGAACTGGAGATGGGCAGGAATTCGGTGAGCCCCTGGATCAGCGCCAGGATGAGTTCTTGCCAAGTTTCCATATCACTGGGATATCGGCGTCTTGTCCGATTGGATGAGTCTTTCCTTCACCGCCATGGCGGTGGCGCCGGCGACGGCGACGGGGATGGCGATGAAGTTGAGAAAGGGGATGACGGTGAGGGCCAGGGCGGCGGCGCCGAAGCCCAGGGACAGCAGCCGACGCTCCCGCAGCAGGGCGCGGTAGCCGGGAAAGAGCTGACCGTGGTTGGACAAGGGATAGTCGATATATTCCAGGGTCAGCATCCAAGCGGCGAACAGTCCCCACAGGACGGGCGCCAGGATGTTGATGCCGGGGACGACGTAGAGCAGCAGCAGGGGCAGGGCGCGCAGCAGGAAGTACAGGATCTTGCGACCCTCACTGAGCAGCGCCGGCCCGATGGATTTGAGTAGCGCGCTCCAGCCGCCGTCATCTGCCGCGGGCGTATTGCCCAGGTGGCGTTCCACGGCCTCTGCCAGCAAACCGTTGAATGGGGCGGCGATCACATTGGCGCTCAGCAGACTGACGAAGAAACCGATAATGACAAAAGTCAGGGCGAACAGCGGCCACAGCAGCCACTCCAGCCATTGCAGCCATTCGGGGACCTCGCCCATGAGGTAGTCGATGAACTCGCCCAGTTGCATCAGCCCGAGCCAGATGAACAGGGTGAAGAAAATGAAATTGATGAGCAGGGGGATGAGCACGAAGGCGCGGATGCCCGGCTTGAGGATCAGGCCGAAGCCCTGCAGCAGATAGAAGGCCCCGCGGGCCGGCTGGACGATCACGATGCGGCCTGCAGTGCCCGTGCGTGGTGTTCTATATGATCGCCAACGAAGGTGGCGATGAAATAATAGCTGTGGTCGTAGCCGGGCTGCATGCGCAGGGTGAGGGGGTAATCCGCTTCCCTGCATGCCGCTTCCAGCCGCTCCGGCATGAGCTGTTCCCGCAGGAAGGCATCCGCGTCGCCCTGGTCCACCAGCAGCGGCAGCCTTTCGCGGGCCTGGGCAATCAGGGCGCAAGCGTCATGGTCCAGCCAGCGTTCACGATCTTCGCCCAGGTAGGCGCCAAAGGCCTTTTCCCCCCACGGGCACCGGCTGGGCGCGCAGATGGGGGCGAAGGCGGAAACCGAGCGGTAACGGCCGGGGTTTTTGAGGGCGATGGTGATGGCGCCGTGCCCGCCCATGGAGTGCCCCGAGATGGCGCGCAGGCCGGGTTCGACGGGAAAGTGCTGCTCGACGAGGGCCGGCAACTCGGAGACCACATAGTCGTACATGTGGTAATGGGTGGACCATGGCGCCTGGGTGGCATTGACATAGAAGCCCGCGCCGCTGCCCAGGTCCCAGGCATTGTCCGGCGCGTCGGGCACTCCCTCTCCGCGCGGGCTGGTGTCGGGGCAGACGATGGCGACGCCATGGGCGGCGGCATAGCGCTGGGCGCCCGCCTTGACGAGAAAGTTTTCGTCGGTGCAGGTGAGGCCCGACAGCCAGTACAGGACCGGCAGCTTCATTCCCTTGCGCGCGGGCGGCAGATAGATGGAGAAGCGCATGTCGCAACGGCAGGCCGCCGAGGGGTGGGAGACCGCCAGTTGCAGGCCGCCGAAGACCTTGATCTTGTCCTGGACGTGGATCGGGTTTTCGCTGTCCATGCCAGGTCTCATCGGAACACGATCACGGAGCGGATGCTCTTGCCCTCATGCATGAGGTCGAAGGCCTTGTTGATGTCTTCCAGGCCCATGGTGTGGGTGACCATGGCGTCCACCTTGATCTCGCCCTTCATATAGCGCTCCACGTATTCCGGCAACTGCGAACGTCCTTTCACGCCGCCGAAGGCGGACCCCCGCCACACGCGCCCCGTGACCAGTTGAAAGGGGCGGGTGCGGATCTCCTCTCCTGCCCCGGCCACGCCGATGATGACGGACTCGCCCCAGCCCTTGTGGCAGCATTCCAGGGCCGCGCGCATGATATCCACGTCGCCTATGCACTCGAAGGAGTAGTCGACGCCGCCGTCGGTGAGGTCGACAACGACCTCCTGAATGGGCTGGTCGTATTCACGCGGGTCGATGACATCGGTGGCGCCCAGCTGGCGCGCCATTTCAAACTTGTCCGGGTTGATATCGATGGCGAGGATGCGTCCGGCGCCGGCGATGACCGCGCCCTGGATGACGCTCAGGCCGATGCCGCCCAGCCCGAATACCGCCACGCTGGCGCCCGCTTCGACCTTGGCCGTGTTGAGCACGGCGCCGATGCCCGTGGTGATGCCACAACCCATCAGACAGGCCTTGTCCAGGGGGGCCGACTTGTTGATTTTGGCCACGGCGATCTCCGGCAGCACGGTGTACTCCGAGAATGTGGAAGTACCCATATAGTGAAAGATATCCCGCCCATTGCAGGAGAAGCGCGTGGTGCCGTCGGGCATCAGCCCCCGACCCTGCGTGGCGCGAATGGCCTGGCAGAGATTGGTCTTGCCCGATCGGCAGAACTTGCATTCCCCGCACTCCGGGGTGTAGAGGGGGATGACATGATCGCCGGGGACGACGCTGGTGACGCCAGGGCCGGTTTCTTCCACGACGGCGCCCCCCTCATGGCCGAGTATGGTGGGGAAAATGCCTTCCGGGTCGGCGCCGGACAGGGTGAATGCGTCCGTGTGGCATACCCCCGTGGCCACCATCCGGATCAATACCTCGCCCGCCTTGGGACCCTGTACCTCCACTTCCTCGATGACCAGCGGTTTGCCGGCCTCCCAGGCTACTGCCGCCCGTGTTTTCATGCTGTGATCTCCATGGCGTGAGTTGTGACGAAAGACGCGGTGATGATAAACCAGTCAGCGGGTTTCGGAAAGCGTTTGATGTGAAGCGTGAAACGAAGGGCTGTTACCCGCTTCACGTTTATTAACCCGGCAACAATATATATCGTATTCAGGACTTCAGGCCTGTGCTGGAACAAGACGCGGTGCGCAGGCAATGGTCATTCCATTGGCAAGCGCCGCAACGCCGTGCTGGCGCAGGCCTGAAGTCCCTAACAGATTGAAATCAAAGGGCAGGCCATTGCGTGCCGGCCCGCTGACTGCGTTGGCGAAACTTGCTGTAGAATGACTACAGCGGCATTTCGCCGCCTTGCAGCGAACCGGCACGCAATGGCTGAATACGATATATATTATTGCCGGGTTAATATCAAACGCTGCGCGCCAGCAGGGCGACGCCGTAGGCGGCCTGCTGGTGGACGGCGTTCTTGACCGGCACCTCCAGGCGTTGCTCGCGCATTTCGGCCCAGTACTGGTTGCACGAGCCGCCCCCCAGGGTGTATACGACGGTCGGGTAGGGGGCGCCCAACTCCGCCAGGAGCTGGTAGCTGCGGGCTTCCACATCGGCGATGCCTTCGAGGATGCCCTGCAGGAACTGGATGTCGTCGTCGGGGCGCGGGTTCAGATGCGGCTGTTTGTCGGGGTCGTTGAAAGGGAAACGCTCTCCCGGCGACGGCAGCGGGTAGTAATTCAATCCTGTGGGCTGTCGGGGGTTCAGTTGCGGGGTCAGGGTTTTCAATTGTTGCTTGGAAAAATATTTCAGCACCACGGCGCCGCCGCAATTGGAGGCGCCGCCCACCAGCCATTTGTCCTGCAGGCGGTGACTGTAGATGCCGTGTTCCCAGGAATTGATATAGCGGTCGGAAAGCAGTTTGATGACCAGGGTGGAGCCCAGGGAGGTGACGGCTTCACCGCTCTCCTTCGCTCCGCTGGCCAGGAAGGCTGCGACGCCGTCGGTGGTGCCTGCCACGATGGCGGTATTGGGATGCAGCCCCAATTGCTGGCCCACGATCCTGTCTATGGTGCCGATGACCGTGCCAGGCGCCACGACACGGGGCAGGAGGCGTTCTTCGACGCCCACGGCATCGAACCATTCGGGCCAGCAGCGTTGATTGATGTCATAGCCCAGTTTGAGGCAGTTGTTTTCATCGCTGATACCATATTGGCCGCACAGTTTGCCCGCCACCCAGTCCGCCTGGTGCATGGCATGGCGCGCATTTTTCATCTGCGGCTGTTTTTGCAGGTACAGCAGCTTGGCCAGGGCGGATGAGGGGCTGTGCACGGGAAATTCCCGGGGGGCGATGGCCGACAGTTTCACCGCCTCGTCGCGCGCCCGCGCATCGTTGTACATGAGGGCCTGTCCCAGGGGCTCGCCCCGCTCGTCGCACAGCAGCAGGGTGGCGGAGGTGCCACCCACGGCCAGGGCGCGGATGTTCTCCGGCGGCACGGTGGAGGTCAGTTTGTGCAGCAGGATGCTGAGGGTCTCCCACCACATCCAGGGGTCTTGTTCGGTGAGGGCGGGGTCGTCCAGATAGGCGGGCCATGGGGCCGAGAGTTCGGCGATCTGGCGCGCCTGCCCGTCGATGGCGATGACGCGGCAGCCGCTTGATCCCAGATCGATCCCCAGAAATATGTCCATGCGCCCCCTTTTACCATCATCCTTATGGCAAGGTCACCGCAGCCTCCTGCGTCCAGGACTCGTTCCGGTAGTCTGCGACGACAGTGGTGTAAATGCCACCGCGGACGTTGAATTCTGCAGTGACCCTCATGAAATGGGGGTGGCAGGCATGAACCAGGTCGTCAAGGATCTGGTTGGTCACTGCTTCATGGAAGGCCCCCTCATTCCTGTAGCTCCAAATATACAGTTTGAGTGATTTGAGTTCAATGCAGCGCGCATCCGGTACATATTCTATGTTGATGGTGGCGAAGTCAGGCTGCCCGGTCTTGGGGCAAAGACAGGTGAATTCAGGCACGCGGATGCGTATGGTGTAGTCGCGCTCCGGCTTGGGGTTGTCAAATACGTCTATGGATTTTGATGGTTTCGATGTCATATTTATCCTTGTTTGTCAGGTATTGGTCAAAGCGCCAATATGTTAGTCTTAATAGCTATAACGCAGCCTCATAAAAACTGCATAAGTCTCTGTATGATCTCTTTGGGTAGTTGCTTGGAGGGGCTATAAACGCGCCTTCGCGTTACCTTGCGGTCCCCGCGCCAAGCCCGAAAATAAAATAACAGAATATTCTCCGTTGATCTTGTTTCAAGAGGTATTTTTCCTGTATCTTGAGCCCCCATGCAATTGAAGAAGATCAAGCTGGCCGGCTTCAAGTCCTTCGTCGACCCCACCACCATTACCCTTCCCAGTCAACTCATCGGCGTCGTGGGGCCCAACGGCTGCGGCAAGTCCAATGTCATCGACGCCGTGCGCTGGGTGCTGGGCGAGAGTTCCGCCAAGAATCTGCGCGGCACCTCCCTGGAGGACGTGATTTTCAATGGCTCCTCGGCGCGCAAGTCCGTGGGCCATGCCACCATCGAGCTCATTTTCGACAACACCGACGGCAGCCTGGGCGGGCAATACGCCCAGTACAACGAGATCGCCATCAAGCGGCGCCTCACCCGCGATGGCCAGTCCACCTATTATCTCAACGGTACGCGTTGCCGCCGCCGCGATATTACGGACATCTTTCTGGGCACCGGCCTGGGACCGCGCAGCTACGCCATCATCGAGCAGGGCACCGTGTCGCGCCTCATCGAGGCGAAACCGGAAGAACTGCGCGTGTTTCTCGAGGAGGCGGCCGGGATCTCCAAGTACAAGGAGCGCCGCCGCGAGACCGAAAACCGCATCCGTTCCACCAAGGACAACATCAGCCGCCTCAATGATCTGCTGGGCGAACTGGAGAAACGCCTGGCGACGCTGCAACGTCAGGCCCGCACTGCTGAAAAGTACAAGGTGGTCAAGGAGGAGGAACGCCTCGTCAAGGCGCAGTTGCTGGCATTGCGCTGGCGGGCGCTGGACGGGGAGCTGGAGGAACAGAACCGCACCATCGCCTCCCGGGAAACGGCGCTGGAGGCGAGGCTGGCCGATCTGCGCGCGGTGGAGGCGGAAGTCGAGAAACAGCGCGAGCGCCACGGGGAACTGAACGCGACCTTCAACCAGGTGCAGGAGCAGTATTACGCCGTAGGCGCCGAGATTGCCCGTGTGGAACAGGCCATTCAGCACGCCACGGAAAAACTGCACCAGAACCAGCGCGATCTGGAAGACGTGGAGCGCACCTGGCGCGAGTCCCAGGCCCATATCGACGATGACGCCCGGCGTATCGAGACCCTGACGCGCGCCCTGGAGGAGAGCGAGCCGGAACTGGAAGCCGCGCGCAAGGCCGAGGAGGTTTCCACGGCGGCCCTCGCCGAGGCGGAGCAGAACATGCAGATCTGGCAGAACGAGTGGGATACCTTCAACACCCGCGCCGCCGCCCAGATCCAGGCGGCCGAGGTGGAGCGCACCCGCATACACCACCTGGAAGATCATCTCATGCAACTGCGCGAGCGCCAGGTGCGCCTTGTCGAGGAGCAGGGTCTGCTGGATACCGCCGCGGACGAGGAGACGCTCGCGGCGCTGGAGCGCGAGGAGCAGAGTCTGTCACGAAGGGTGGATGAACACCAGGCCGGCCTGCAGTCCCTTATCGACCAGCTAGCGCGGCAGCGCGAGGAAAACCAGCGCCTGGCGGAGCGGCTCGAAGCCATGCGCCGCCGCCACCAGGACGTGCAGAAGCGCCACGCGGCGCTGGACGCGCTGCAAAAAGTGGCCCTGGGCAAGGAAACGGAGACCCTCAACGGCTGGCTGCGCCAGCATGACCTGGCCGATGCGGACCGTCTGGCCCAGCATCTTCAGGTGGAGCCGGGCTGGGAGCAGGCCGTGGAAACGGTGCTGGGGTCCTGCCTGGAGGCGGTGTGCGTCGATGATCTGGATGCCCTGGCGGCGCAGGTGGGCAGCCTGGAATCCGGTGCGCTGACCGCCTTCGATACCGCGGCCCGTGGAGAAAGCCAGGACAGCGGTTTGGCGACGCCCCTGCTCTCCAGGATCACGGCCCCCTGGGATTTGTCGACGGTGTTGGGCGGCGTCCATGCCGTGGACAGCCTCGACGAGGCCCTGGCCCTGCGCCCGCGCCTCGGAGCCAAGCAATCCCTGGTCACCCGTGATGGGGTCTGGATAGGGCGCGGCTGGCTGCGTGTGGCCCGCGCGGCCGATGCGGAGGGGGGCGTCCTGAAGCGCGAGCAGCGTCTCAAGGCCATCACCCGGGAACTCGCCGAGGTGGAAGATGAACTCGCCGGTCTGGAGCGGCGGGAACAGGCTGGCCGCGAACACGGCCGCGCACTGGAGGAACAGCGCGAGGCTGCCCAGCAGCGCGCCACGGAGAGCAGCCGCCAGCATGCCGATCTGCAGGCCCGGATTGGCTCGCTGCGCGCCCGCCTGGAGCAGGTCAGGGCCAACCGTCAGCGTATCGCCGATGAAATCGCCGAGATTGCCGCGCGCGTGGACACTGACAAACAGGAGCTGTCCGCCGCCCGTGAACGCCTGCAGCAGGTGATGGCGGAGACGGAGCATCATGAGCCCCAGCGCGAGGCCTTGCTGAGCCGTCGCGATGAGCTGCGCCGTACCCTGGAGTCCTGCCGGGAGCAGGCGCGCAACGACCGCGACCGGGCGCGCGAGATCGCCATGCGCCGCGAATCCATGAGCGCCCAGCTCCAGTCCCTGCGCGTTTCCCATGACCGTCTCTCCAAGCAGCTTGCCAACCTCAGCCGCCAGCGCGACGATTTGATGCGCACCCTGGAGAACGGCGACGAACCCATCCTCAGGATGAAACAGGAACTGGAGGAGAAGCTCGAGGCGCGCCTCGGCATCGAAACGGCCCTGAGCGAAGCGCGCCGCGCCGTCGAGGCTTGCGATCACGCCCTGCGTGAATTGAACGACAGGCACAATACCATTGGCCAGGAATTGCAGAACATGCAGGCCGCCCTGGAAAGCCTGCGCCTGGCGCGCCAGGAATACCAGGTGCGCCGCCAGACCCTGCAGGAACAGCTTGCGGAGACTTCCCATGAGCTTTCCACGCTGTTGGACGAAATGCCCGGGGAGGCCACGGAAGCCGCCTGGCAGGAAAAGCTCGACCAGCTCGGCGCCCGGATCCAGCGCATGGGCGCCATCAACCTGGCGGCCATCGACGAGTACAACGAGCAATCGGAGCGCAAGGTCTACCTGGATGCCCAACTGGCGGACCTCAACGAGGCGCTGGACACGCTGGAGAGCGCCATCCGCAAGATCGACAATGAAACGCGCACCCGTTTCAAGGAGACCTACGAACGTGTCAACGAGCGCCTGCAGGAATTCTATCCCAGACTCTTCGGCGGCGGCGTGGCGCGCCTCGACATGACCAGCGACGATCTGCTGGAGGCCGGCATCCAGATTACCGCGCAGCCGCCCGGCAAGCGCCCCGGCAGCATCCACCTGCTCTCCGGCGGCGAGAAGGCCCTCACGGCCATCGCCCTGGTATTCGCCCTGTTCGAACTCAATCCGGCGCCGTTCTGCATGCTCGACGAGGTGGACGCGCCCCTGGACGACAACAACGCCATTCGTTTCTGCCAACTGGTCAAGGAGATGTCGGAACGGGTGCAGTTCATCGTCATCAGCCACAACAAGATCACCATGGAGATGGCGCAGCAACTCATCGGCGTCACCATGCACGAGCCGGGTGTCTCGCGCCTCGTCGCCGTGGATGTGGACGAGGCCGTGGAGATGGTGACGGCTTAGATGCAGGGAAAGAGGAAAGAGGAAAGATAAAAGTGCAAAGCAAGCCGGTTCTGCATTAGACCAGGTCTGCCATCTTTTTTCTGACTCATGGATATCCGCAAGCGCATCGAGAAGCTCAGGGAAGAGATCGATAATCACAATTACCACTATTACGTCCTTGATGAGCCGCTGATTCCCGATGCGGAATATGACCGCCTGTTGCGCGAGCTGCGCGAACTCGAAGCGCGGCATCCCGAGCTGATCACCCCCGATTCGCCCACCCAGCGGGTGGGCGCCGAGCCGGTGGAGGCCTTTGGCACCGTGCGCCATGAAGTGCCCATGTTGTCCCTGGACAACGCCTTCAGTGAAGAAGAGGTGGCGGCCTTTCACCGCCGTGTCAGTGAGCGCCTGGGTCAGTCCGCAATCGATTACACCGCCGAGCCCAAGCTGGACGGCCTGGCGGTCAGTCTGCGTTACGAGAAGGGGGTATTGGCCCAGGGGGCGACGCGCGGCGATGGCTATACGGGTGAAGACATTACACAGAATGTGCGCACCATACCCTCCATTCCCCTGAGATTGCGTGGCAAGGGCATCCCGGAGGTCCTGGAGGTGCGCGGCGAGGTCTATATGAGCCGTTCGGGCTTCGAGGCCCTCAATGCGCGGCAGCGCAAGGCGGGAGAGAAGACCTTCGTCAATCCGCGCAATGCCGCCGCGGGCAGTCTGCGCCAGCTGGATCCCAGAATCACGGCGCAACGGCCCCTGGCCATCTATTGCTACGGTATTGGCGTGGTGCAGGGCTGGGCATTGCCGGAGCGCCACAGCGCCGTACTGGAACGGTTGAAAGAGTGGGGGCTGCGCGTCAACGACGAGATCCGCGTCGTCAGAGGGGTTGAGGGTTGCCTGGCGTACTATCGGACCCTGCAGGCCAGGCGCGATGCACTGGATTATGACATCGACGGCGTGGTCTACAAGGTGGATCTGTTCAGCCAGCAGGAAACCCTGGGCTTCGTCTCGCGCGCGCCGCGCTGGGCCATCGCCCATAAATTTCCCGCCCAGGAGGCCCTGACCAAAGTGCTGGCCATCGATATCCAGGTGGGGCGCACCGGCGCCCTGACGCCGGTGGCGCGCCTCGAACCGGTCTTCGTGGGCGGCGCCACCGTCACCAATGCCACCCTGCACAATGAAGACGAGATTCACCGCAAGGACGTCCGCGTCGGCGACACAGTGGTGGTGCGCCGCGCCGGCGACGTTATTCCCGAGGTCGTCAGCGTGGTCAAGGAGCGCCGTCCGCGGGGGGCGGCGCCCTTCGAAATGGTGAAGACCTGTCCGGTGTGCGGTTCCGATGTCATGCGCAACGAAGGCGAGGCGGTGGCGCGCTGCACGGGCGGGCTGTATTGTCCCGCCCAACGCAAGGAGGCCATCAAGCACTTTGCCTCGCGCAAGGCCATGGATATCGAGGGCCTGGGCGACAAGTTGGTGGATCAACTGGTGGACAAGGGATTGGTGAGCAATGTGGCGGATCTTTACACGCTGACCCGGGCGCAGCTCGCCGGGCTGGAGCGCATGGGCGAGAAATCCGCCGCCAACCTGGTCCGTGCCATCGAAGACAGCAAGGCGACCACCCTGGCGCGTTTTCTCTATGCCCTGGGCATACGCGAAGTGGGTGAGGCGACCGCCCTGGCCCTGGCCAATCATTTCGGCAAGCTGTCCGGGCTGATGGCGGCCAGCGAGGAGACCCTGCAGACGGTGCCGGACGTGGGCCCGGTGGTGGCCGCCAATATTCATGCCTTCTTCCGCCAGGCCCATAACCGCGAGGTGATCGAGCGCCTGCGGCAGGCAGGCGTGCATTGGAAGGACCTTGATATCCGGCGGGCAGAGGCGCTTCCCTTGCAGGGCAAGACTTTCGTCATCACCGGCAGGCTGGACACCATGACCCGCGACGAGGCCAAGGCGCGCCTCCAGGCCCTGGGCGCCAAGGTTGCCGGCAGTGTTTCCAGCAAAACGGACTATGTGGTCGCCGGAGAGGATCCCGGTTCAAAATACGACAAGGCGCTGGCCCTGGGCATCGAGATCCTGGATGAGCAAGGGCTGTTGAATCTGCTGGCCGGGTGATGTCATTGTTTCACTGCTGTCGCGTCAATGTAGGATACGGTAACTCTCCGCTTTGGTGAGCGAACAATTTGGTCGAATATCACGAAGTAATCATGCAAAGCAGTTGCCGCAGCCGTTCCTTCTCCCCTCAAGAGGGGCTTTTGCCGCGCTCTCCTGTAGAAGAGCGAGTTGATGAGGCAGCGGTGTCATTGCTTATTGATTGTTTGCCTCCCTTCTCTCAGAATACAGGCGTAGAGGATGTTTTGAGGGGAGTCCCATACTGTTGAATCAGAATCGCGATAAGCTGTGCCAGGCACAGGCGGGAGAGGCTGTTGCCTGCGAGAATCCTGTCTGTGAAGACGCCTTCCAACAGATTGCCGACAATATCGACGAAGTGTTCTGGATGTGCGCGCCGGGCACGCGCGATCTGATCTACGTCAGTCCCGCCTATGAAAAAGTATGGGGGCGAAGCCTGGCGGAACTGTATGCAAATCCCTGCGCCTGGCTGGATGGCGTACATCCCGATGATCTGGAACGCCTGAAGGATATCTTTCTGGAGAAGCGCTGCCGCGGCGAGTTCGATGAAGAGTACCGGGTGATCGGCCCCGACAATACGGTGCGCTGGGTGCGGGACCGTGCCTTCACCATCCAGGACGACCACGGTCATGTATGCCGCGTGGCGGGGATCGCCGAGGACATCACCAAGTACAAGCTGGCCGAGCAGGAACTGCAACAGTCGCGCACGCAGCTGCGGGAGCTGGTCCTGCGTCAGAACTGGGACAGGGAGATGCTGCGCACCCGCATCGCCCGCGAGATTCATGACGAACTGGGTCAGTCCCTCATGGCCTTGAATCTCAACATGTACTGGTTGATGCACCACTTGCCGGAAGAGGATACGCGGTTGGCGGACAAGGCGCAGGAGATGATCGACATGATCGTCGATATCGTCAAGTCGGTGCAGCAGATCTCATCGGAGTTGCGCCCCAGCATGCTCGACGACCTGGGGCTGGCGCCCACCATGAACTGGTATCTGAAGCAATTCGAGGAGCGCAGCGGGGTCGATTGCGACGTCTCCATCCGCATCGATGACACACAGGTGGACAGCGACCACGCCACGGCCGTGTACCGTATACTCCAGGAGGCCATCACCAATATCGCCCGCCACTCCGATGCCAGCGCCATTACGGTGAAAGCGGAGACCCTGCGCGATTATCTCACCATGGAAATCCGCGACAATGGGCGCGGCTTCGATCAGAACAATATCAATATGAGAGAATCCTTCGGCCTGATCGGCATGCGCGAGCGGGCCAGCGCCCTGGGCGGCAACCTGGAGGTGGTGGGCAAGCGTGGGGAGGGAACCCGCCTCTATCTCACCATGCCTCTGGGCGCCGTTACGTGAGTCAGGGTGTTTCCTCTTCTTCCTCGCCCGGCAGTTCAGATTCGTAACCGAACATGCGCATGTCCCTGATGCGTTGCGGGTAGAGGATCCCCTCGAGGTGATCGCACTCGTGCTGCACCACGCGCGCATGGAAGCCCTCCACGTCACGCTGGAAACCCACCCCATGCTGATCGAAACCGGCATAACGGATGCGCCGGTAGCGGGGCACCAGGCCGCGCATGTCCGGCACGCTGAGACAACCCTCCCAGTCCTCCTCGATGGTATTGTCCAGGGCCATGAGTTGCGGGTTGATCAATATCGTGGTGGGGACGGTCTCCGCATCGGGATAGCGCGGGTTTTCTTCCAGCCCGAAAATAACGATGCGCTTGTTGACGCCGATCTGGGGGGCGGCAAGACCGGCGCCATCGTGAGCGGCCATGGTGTCGAACATATCCGCGATGATGGCCTCCAGTTCCGGCGTATCGAAAGATGTGACGGGTTCGGCAACCTGCAACAGGCGGGGATTGCCGATTCTGAGAACTTGTCGTGCGGCCATGGGACCTCTCTGTGGCTGGCTGGATGTTGGATGGTGATATCTGTTATGGTTAGGCCGTTTAAGACACTGCCGGTTTAGCAATGAAAAAGCCTCTGTTCCTGCTTCTGATACTCCATTTTAGCAGCTTAAGCGTGGCCGCCGCCACGGATGAAGGCGGTGATCGCTGGTATGAAGTGGAAATTCTCGTTTTCTCCCGCGAGGTGGATGAAGTCGTAGACGACGAGCTATGGCCTGAAGTGGAACTTCCTGATACGCTGGGGCAGGCCATCGTTCTGGCGCCTCCACTCGATGCGGGCGGGGTCTCGCCCCAGGCAGAGCTTGTCACGCCTTATCAAATGCTGCGTGAGGACGACCTGAAGCTTGGCGCCTTCGACGGGCGCCTGGGACGTACAAATGAATTCACGCCCTTATTCCATACGGCGTGGCGTCAGCCGGCCTTTCCGCGCGGCGCCTCGATGCCCGTGCGCATCCGGTGGGAGCAGGTGGCGGAGGTGGTAGCCCCACCATCAGAAGGGGAAGCCTTGATTGCGCCACCGCAGATGTCCGAAGTGGAAGGCGAAGCCGGGTTGCCAGCGCCTCCTGGAGCAAACCTTACTGGCACGCTGACGGTCAGCGTCAACCGTTACCTGCATGTGGATGCGGATCTGTATTACAGACCGGCTGAGCCAGTTGGTGAAGACCAGGGCCCTTTCAATATTTTCGATGTCTTCGCCAGGGAAGAGGCGCCGCGGGTCTACAGAATGCATCAGAGCCGGCGCATGCGCAGCGGCGAGATCCACTACCTCGACCATCCCCGCTTTGGCCTGATCGTTCAGGTGACGCCTTATGAGTACCCGCAGAAGGCGGACGAAGAAGAGAGCGCAGAGCCGTTGCAGGACGCAGGGCGAGGCGCGTCCGCCGTCTCAGAGGCGGAGTAGCAGCCTTTCCAGCAGCGTGCGCACCTTGTCCATACCCTGCCTGACGGTGCGTTCGATCTCCGCCATCTCGATGACCGTCTGACCGCCCTTGCCAGCCGCCCAGTTGGCGACGACCGCGCAGGCGGCATAGCCCAGCCCGGCCTCGCGCGCCAGGGATGCCTCCGGCATGCCGGTCATGCCCACGATATCGCAGCCGTCACGTTCCATGCGGGTGATCTCGGCGCGGCTCTCCAGGCGCGGGCCCTGGGTGGCGCCATAGGTCCCATGCTCCACGGCATCCAGCCCCTCTACGCGACAGACCTGTATGAGGTGTTCGCGCAGCGCGGCATCGTAGGGTTCGGTAAAATCGATATGGGTGACTTCCCCCAGGTCTTCTTCAAAGAAGGTATGACGGCGTCCATAGGTGTAGTCGATGATCTGGTCGGGAATGACGAGGCGCGCGGGAGACATCTCCGCCGTGATGCCACCCACGGCCGCCACAGCCACCACCCGCCGGACACCCGCGTGTTTCAAGGCATGGATGTTGGCGCGGTAGTTGATGCGATGGGGAGGGATGGTGTGTTCACGTCCGTGGCGCGCGAGAAAGACCACTTCGCGTCCGCCCAGCATGCCGTGGACCAGGGGGCTGGAAGGGGCGCCGAAGGGCGTGCCGGGATGCTCCTCGCGGACGATCTCCAGTCCTTCGAGAGCAGTCAGGCCGGTTCCGCCGATGACCGCCAGTTCAGCCATCTTCGCTTACCGCATAGATGCCCGCGGCATTGCGCAGGTAACCCTTGTAGTCCATGCCGAAACCGAATACATAGCGGTCTTCCACCTCCAGTCCCGCGAAGTCTGCGCTGAGTCCCTGCTTGCGGTCATGAATCTTGTTGACCAGTACGGCGCTGTGGACTTCCAGGGCGCCGCTGGCCCGGCAGTCCCTGACGATGGCGTCGAGCGTCAGGCCCTCATCATGGATATCGTCAATGATCAGCACGACCCTGCCTTGCAGGGGGATCGATGGCTTGACGACCCAGTGGAGTTCGCCCCCCCGGGTGCCGCCGGCATAGCGAGTGGCGTGAATGTAGTCCTGCTGAAGAGGGAAGGAAAGACGCGGCAGCAGCATGCCGGCCGGTATCAGGCCGCCCTGCATGACGCACAATACCAGGGGGTCGCTGTCGCTGAAGCGTTCGGTCAATTGGCGCGCAAGGCGGTCCAGGGCGTGGCCGACTTCCTCGGCGGAATACAGGCGGTCGGCCTTGTCCAGGACGGCTTGCGCCTCATTGGGGGTTATGGGCATGGGATTAACGGAAGCCTGTCGCTAAGTCTATATTGCCTTGTGTTTTTACCACGAAGGTCACGAAGAGAATAAACAGCCGTCTTGCGCTGATACAGCATCAGTAATGGCGTTTCTGTCAGGCCGGGATTATAAACTACTTGGCATGGAACTGAAAACGGGCTTGTCGTGGCCATGGATCACTTGCTTGCGAGTGTATCAAGTAACTTCCCGACCGCGGCGATTCTGTCGTTCACGTCTTCGCCGTCCAGTTGAAAGCGCAGTTTGTTTTTTCCGTCGAATTTGTAGCGCCGCGGTTGTTCCTGTATGAGGCGGATCAGCGCCGCCGGGTCGATTTCCGGTTCCTCATCGAAGACCAGGCGTCCTCCCGCCGGGCCGGCGTCGATCTTCAGAATACCCAGCGCCTGGGCGCGAAGCTTGAGTTCAGTCACCATGAAGAGGTTCTTCACGGCCTCAGGCAGCAGGCCGAAGCGGTCGATCATTTCCACTTGCAGTTCGTCGAGTTCATTCTCATTGGCGGCGTTGGCGATGCGCTTGTACAACACCAGGCGGCTGTGCACGTCGGGCAGGTAGTCCTCGGGAATGAGGGCGGGAATATGCAGATCGACTTCCGTCTGGGGATGGAGCGCCTGATCCAGCGCCGGCTCGCGCCCAGACTTGAGGTCGGCCACCGCTCTTTCCAGCATCTCCGTGTACATGGTGAAGCCGATTTCCTGGATCTGGCCGCTCTGATCCTCGCCCAGCAACTCGCCCGCGCCGCGGATCTCCAGGTCGTGGGTGGCCAGGGTGAAGCCCGCTCCCAGATCCTCGATGGATTCGATGGCCTCCAGGCGCTTGAGCGCGTCGGCCGTAATGACGCCGCGGGGTGGAATAATCAGGTAGGCATAGGCCTGGTGATGTGAGCGGCCCACGCGCCCCCGCAACTGGTAGAGTTGCGCCAGGCCCAGCTTGTCGGCGCGGTTGATGATGATGGTGTTGGCATTGGGTACGTCGATGCCGCTCTCTATGATGGTGGTGCACAGCAGGATGCTGAAACGCTGGTGATAGAAATCGAGCATGATCTGCTCCAGTTCCTTCTCCGGCATCTGACCGTGCGCGACACGGATACGCGCCTCGGGCATCAGTTCCCCGAGCTGTTTGCGGATCTTGTCGATGGTGCGCACTTCATTGTGCAGGAAATAGATCTGACCGCCGCGGCGTATCTCGCGCAGGCAGGCCTCCTTGAGCAGGGCGTTGTCCCACTCACGGACGAAGGTCTTGACCGCCAGGCGCTGCAGGGGCGGGGTGGCGATGATGGACAGGCTGCGCAGGTCAGAGAGGGCCATGTTGAGGGTGCGCGGAATGGGCGTGGCGGTCAGCGTCAGCACGTCCACCTCGGCGCGCAGTTCCTTGAAGCGTTCTTTCTGCTTGACGCCGAAACGGTGCTCTTCATCGATTATGACCAGTCCCAGGTTCTTGAAGGCGACATCTTTCTGCAACAGCTTGTGGGTGCCGATGAGAATGTCCACCTTGCCGTCCCGGGTGTCGGCCAAAATGCTCTGTTGTTCCTTTGCCGTCCGGAAGCGTGACAGGACTTCGATGCGCACCGGCAGCTCCGAGAAGCGGTCGCGGAAATTCTGGAAGTGCTGCTGCGCCAGCAGGGTGGTGGGCACCAGTACCGCCACCTGGGTGTTGCCCTGAATGGCCATGAAGGCGGCGCGCACCGCCACCTCGGTCTTGCCGAAGCCCACGTCGCCGCACACCAGGCGGTCCATGGGCCGCTCGGCCGTCATGTCGGCGATGACAGCGTTGATGGCGTCCAGTTGGTCGGGTGTCTCCTCGAAAGGAAAACTGGCGGCGAAGGCGGCATATTGGTCGTCCGGCGCCGGGAATACGCGGCCCTGCCGGGCCTGACGGCGGGCATAGATGTCCAGCAGCTCGGCGGCCACGTCGCGGGCCTTCCGGGCGGCGCGGCGCCTGGCCTTCTGCCACTGCTGGCTGCCCAGCTTGTGCAAGGGCGCCTGTTCCGGCGCGGCGCCCGTGTAGCGGCTGATGAGGTGCAGGGAGGAGACGGGGACGTAGAGCTTGTCGCCGCCCGCATATTCCAGGGTGAGGTATTCCGTGGTCAGACCGCCGATGTCCAGGGACTGCAATCCCAGGTAGCGCCCCACGCCGTGTTCTTCATGGACGACGGGAGCGCCATGATTCAGCTCGGTGAGATTGCGGATGATGGCGTCGCTGTCACGCGTCTTGACCTTGCGGCGCCGGCGCTGCATGGCCTGTTCGCCATAGAGCTGGGACTCGGAGATGACGGCGATAGGCGGCTCGTCGATGAGCAGGCCCTGGTCCAGCAGGGAGACGGTGATGCCCAGGCCGGCATCGCTTTCCAGAAAATCCCGCCAGCAGGCAAAGGCGGCAGGGTAGAAGTCGGCATCGTGGAGCATTTCCAGCAGCATCTCACGCCGCCCGGTGGTCTCGGCCACCAGCAGGACCCGCCCCTCGTGGTTTTTGATGAACTGGCGCAGGGCATTCACCTGTCCCCCGCCCGGCTGCGGACTGCTGAGGATGGGGATGGCATGGGTCCCGAAATTGTAGTTGCCTGGCCGTTCTTCCAGTTTGAAGGGCTGGATGCTGCAATGGGGCAATGCCTGTACAAGGGCCATGGTTTCATCAGGTGGAAGAAATACCTC
Organism: Gammaproteobacteria bacterium; assembly: GCA_026982565.1. Taxonomy (GTDB): domain Bacteria; phylum Pseudomonadota; class Gammaproteobacteria; order SZUA-140; family SZUA-140; genus SZUA-140. The sequence continues at coordinate 1,257 of JALSGV010000031.1, read as the reverse complement.
TTCCGGCGCCAGCAAGGGGCGCTCCTTGTCGTGCCGGCCCTGTTCATAGCGCTCGGTGATCTGCTCCCAGCGCTCATCGCATACCGCCCTCGTCTGATGATCGAACAGCACGACGCTGTGCCGCGGCAGGTAGTCGAAGAGGGTCTGAGTGTGTTCAAAGAACAGGGGCAGGTAATATTCGATGCCGGGCGGCGCCGCCTGCTTGCTTACTTCACGATAGGCGGGGCTGTTTTGCGGATCGCCGCTGAAGCGGCTGCGCCAGCCCTGGCGGAAACGTGTTATGGCCTCCTCGTCCAGGGGGAATTCGTTGGCGGGCAGCAGGCGGATATGGTCGATCTGCGCTGTCGAACGCTGATCCTCAGGCTGGAAGACGCGAATGCTGTCCACCTCGTCATCGAAGAGATCGATGCGGAAGGGGTGCGCGCTGCCCATGGGAAAGAGATCGATGAGGCTGCCGCGCACCGAGTATTCACCATGCTCCATGACCTGGGAGACACAGCGGTAGCCGCTCCGGTCGAGTCGCTCGCGAAAGGCGCCCAGTTGCAGGCGGTCGCCCTTGTTGATGATGAGGCTGTTGGCCTCCAGGTATTCCCGTGGCGGCAGCCTGACGATGAGGGTGTCGACGGGTACGATGAGAATGCCTTGTTTCTGCGCCGGCAGTCTGTGCAAGGTATAGAGCCGCTCGGAAATGATATCCTGGTGGGGCGAGAAGACATCGTAGGGGAGGGTTTCGCGGTCTGGCAGCGTCAACAAGGCGTGCGCCGCGGCTTCCCCCATATAAAACTTCAGTTCATTGGCCAGTTCCTCGGCCTTGCGCATGTCGGCCGTCACCGCCACGATGAGCCCGTCGTGCTGTCGCGCGGCATTGCTGAGGATCAGGCCCAGCGCGCTGCCGTGGATTCTGCCCCAATGGCAGGCCTCCTTGCAGTCGTCCGGGAGGACCGGTTGGAATGGGCTGGATTCACTCATGAAATGAAATTTGTATGTATGACGATGGAAACGACGCTTGAAAAGCGCGCCAGTTTAGCAGAAAAACACGTTCAGCTGAAAAGCGCCATGCTTTCTCAATCGCGTTTCAGCAGGACATAGACCGCCCCCGTGCCGCCATCCACGGGGCGCGCCGAGCAGAACGCCAGCACCTCGTCGCGCTGGCGCAACCAGGCATTGACCCGTCCCTTCAGAACCGCTTGCCCGTGTGGAGAACTCAGCCCCTTGCCATGGATGATGCGCACACAGCGGCGCCGGGAGGCGCGACTG
>JALSGV010000030.1 GCA_026982565.1 Gammaproteobacteria bacterium | reverse complement strand
GCAGGCTGGCTCGACGCCTTCCGTTACCTGGGGCAGCACACGCTCACCATCTACGTCTCCTACTTCCTGTTCATGGCCAGCCTGCGCACCGTTCTGGTCAAGCTGGCACCAGGACTGGGGCCGGATGTCATCTCGGTCATCGTGCTCGTTGCCGCCATCACCGGCCCGCTGGTGCTGCAGGCGTTGCTGAAGGGAACAATGCTGCGCTACCTGTTCGAACGTCCGGCGTGGTTCTCCATCCTGCCGCGCCGGCCACACAGGCACATGCAACCGGCGGAGTGAAGTTTCCCACTCCGTCCCTCTTGCCTACCATGCTGCGCAAGGCGCCCAGATGTGCACACGGTCATCATGAAAGGAGAGCATCAATCCCCAATGCAGACCACGGTGTAGCTGATGGAACGAATGGCCGAATGCCCGCCACGCACTGGATTGCCTGCTGTCGGCCATGGTCAGCAGGCAGGCACTCTTGTCCTCATCAGCGCCGAAAACATGATGCAGGGCACAGTATGCCTGATGACCCAGCATGCCTCCCCTTCAACAGACAGGAGCAACGCCCATGAAACTGCTGCGTGTCGGTCCACCGGGAGAGGAAAAACCTGCCATCATGGATGCGTCAGGCAGACTCTTCGATGTTTCCGCACATGTGCCGGATTTCACACCCGAAACGCTGGCAGCTGGCTGCATCGAACGTCTTGCCGCACTCAATCTCGCTGATTTGCCCCTCATTGAGGGCACGCCGCGCATCGGCCCGCCTGTCGCCAGTCCGCAGAAGTTCATTGGCGTCGGGCTGAATTATGCCGATCATGCAGCAGAGATGGGTGTATCCCCACCGAAGCAGCCGGTAATCTTCACCAAGCACACGAGCTGTATCGTCGGCCCCAATGACCAGGTGATGCTGCCACCCGATTCACGCCATGCCGACCACGAAGTGGAACTGGGCGTAGTCATTGGAAAGACAGCACAGCGGGTCAAGGAAGCTCAGGCGCTGGAGCATGTCGCCGGTTATGTGCTGGTAAACGATGTTTCCGAGCGGCACTATCAGAAGGAGTGTGGCGGACAATGGGTAAAGGGCAAGTCTTGCGATACTTTCGGCCCTATTGGACCGTGGCTGGCCACAACAGACGAGATTCCCGATCCACAGGTCATCGACCTGGAGCTTGAGGTGAATGACGAGGTGCGCCAGCGCGGCAACACGAAGGACATGTTCTTTTCCGTGGCCGAATTGATTGCATATATTTCACGCTTCTTCACCCTGTTACCCGGCGACATCATTACCACCGGTACCCCTGCAGGTGTCGGCATGGGCCGCAAACCACCAGTATACCTGAAGGAGGGGGATGTGATGAAACTCTCTGCCAGCGGCCTGGGGCAACAGTGCCAGATAGTGGAACGCCTTGCCGTCTGATAGCTGTGCCACAGCTCACGCCAGATGGTGGAGGCATGAGCGGCCCAGGGCTTGGGCAATTTGACTTAGGCGTGGCCCGTGTGCATGCAGACGGGCTGTCGCTGTTCTTTCCTTGAGGCTCAGATGCTTGCAGGCTGCCCCCTTGTTGAGGCCTCGACAACCCGCAGTGTCATTCATCAGGTACTGTAACCTGACGTCTGGAAATTTTGTTGGAGATTGCGCTGTGCGCCCCTGCCGGGGCATGCCTTGGGAGGGGCGGCGGTCCATTCTGGTATTCCATGGAGTTGCAAAACCAACCGTGGAGGACCAGAAATGGACGAACCGAAGCATGCAGGGCTTGAGGGCATCCTGGAACAGCTGATCGAACATGGGGTGGACGACATGGCGAATATCTTCGCCCGGATGTTCGAACTGGCGATGCGGATCGAGCGCGAGCGCTTCCTCGGCGCAGGCCACTACGAGCGCACGACCAGCCGGCGGGGTTATGCCAACGGCTCCAGGCCCCAGGCGGATCGACACGCCGGCAGGCACGGTTACGGTGCAGGTGCCCAAGAGTGCCGGGCATGAGGGCGAACCCTTCTACCCGCAATCTCTGGAGCGTGGCCGCCGCTCGGTGCGCGCGGTGATGCTGGCAGTGGCCGAGATGTATATAAAGGGCGTCTCCACCCGCGAGACCGAGGCAGTGATGCGCCAGTTCGGCATCGAGAGCGTGTCGTCTTCACAGGCCAGCCGTGCCACCAGGCTGCCGGACGAGGAGCTGGAGGCCCGGCGCAACCGCCCCCTCGGGGAAGTCCGCTACCTCTTCTTCGATGCCCGTTACGAGAAGGTGCGCATCGGCGGCGTGGTTCGTGATGCCGCCGTGCTTTCGGCCATCTGTATCGGCCCGGACGCGCGGTGCCGGGTGCCGGGCGTCTCGGTGGCCCTGTCCAAGGCCGAGGTCCACTGGCGCGCCTTTCTGGAGAGCCTGCAGGCGCGCGGCCTGCGCGGGGTGGAATATGTCGTCTCCAACGACCACAGCGGCCTGCGTGCGGCGCGCCGGGCCGTGCCGGGCGGCACCAAATGGCAGCGCCGCGCTCAAGCAGCGCAAGCGGTAGCGCACCCGCCAATTCCCAGTTCCACCTGGCCCGGAATGCCATCCATCACGCCCCGAATGCCACCATCCGCAAGCGCATCGGGACCGAGTTGCGCGCGATGATCTGGAACGCTCCGGACCTGGCCAAGGCGGAGGCCACCTTGAGCGATCTTGTCGCCAGCTACCGCGATGCAGCCCCGAAGCTGGCCGAATGGCTGGAGGAAAACGTGCCCGAGGGCCTGACGGTTTTTGCCTTGCCCGGCCACCATTGCCGCCGCTTGCGCACGTCAAAGCCGATCGAGCGCGCCATCCAGCAGGAGCTCAAGCGCCGCACCGCCAAAGTCAGAGTGTTTCCAAACGAGGACTCGTCGGAACACCTCATCAGCGCCGTGCTCGTCGAGATCGACGAATGCTGGGCCGTTGACACAAAGGCCTATATCAAATGGAAATGCCAGGATGCATGATCAGCCCAAATCCCAATTTCCAGACAACAGGTTGTGTAATCAGATCCTGGCATACCCTGTCCTTCTTTTTGCTCTTGCTCATGCACATGGGCTGCTGACACTTGTGCCTCAGCGCACCTTCATCGCCGGCAGACGCACCATCACGCCCGGGCGCAGACCAAGGCGGGCGGCAGCACCGGCGGCCAGCTCCAGCACGGCCTTCACCGGCACGCCGGATGGGATGGGGGTCAGGTCATGCGGGCGGGCATTCTCGTGCACACGCACCACCATGCCATCGGCATCGATGAACACCATGTCCAGCGAAATGAACGTGTTCTTCATCCACATTGCCACCGGCTGAGGCCTCGGCCACAGGAACAGCATGCCCTCATCGTCCGCCAGTGGCTGGCGGCGAAACATCAGACCACGCATGCGTGCGGCATCATTTGCCGCCACCTGCACACGAATGCGCAGGCGCACCGCTTGCTCGCCAGCAGTGTACGGCAGTGTCGTGGCGTCATCCTTCAGCACCGGCAGGATTGTCCACGGCATGGCAGAAGCCTGTGGCTCGACACCACCACGCTTCTGCACCGCCTTGCCCTGCCCGGACAGCTCCCGCGCACCATCTGCTGCCGGCTGACCCCACGCCGAAGACAAGGCCGCAGACCATCCGCCCACCAACAATGCGCCCGCCAGCAACAGCCCCGGCAGAGTCACCAGCCGGGCAGACCGCTTCAATGACGCCAGATTGCGCTGAGGCCGCAGGGATGCTCTACAAGCAGGCAGGCGCTGCAAAGTGCCTGGGCACTTCACGTCATTGCCGTGGCTTGTCATGTTCGTCGCGCGGCGTTGGCAAGGCATGTCCACCGTTCTTGTATTCTCCGGCATGGGAAAGATACAGGGCCAGACCGATGAGTGCGATGCCGCCGGCAAAGCTGAGCATGTCCACCGGCGTCTTGAACTTCATGCCCACGGCATAGTCAAAGAACTTCACCACCAGGATCATCAGGATGACCTTGGCCAGCCGGTTCTTCAGGTCATCGAGGTTGCGGATGGAGAGAATGCGCGAGGAAGCAGCGGCATCGGCCTGGTCAATGCGCGAGATGAACAGCTCATACAGCCCCAGCGAAAAGATCAGTAGCACTGTCGCCAGCAGGTAGCCATCCACCACCTGCACCACGTGCTTAATGGTCTGGTCATGCACCCCCTTGCGCGAAGTCTGGTCAAGACCGGCATAATGCTCCAGCTCCATGACCAGATACCAGACATCCACCGTGGTAACGAAGAACACCGCCAGCGACACCGCCAGTGATGCCAGCACCGCCACCAGCACGATGAGGCGCGTGTTCCACAAAAAGCTCTCGAATACCCTTTCCAGCAAACGCAGCATACACCTTTCCCCTTGCACGACAGATTGTTTCGCAGGCGCTCTGGCAACAAGATCAGCGCCCATCATCTCCTCCCCGGCACCTGAGGGATGGTGGACGTCTCCGGTACCAGAACCAACCCTGCCTGAGAATCATATGACAGAGGCTGTCCAAACCGTGCAAGAGGCAAAGAGGCACGCAATGACGCATACAGCAGCGAAGCGCAAGTGGCTGTGGAGTGAAAAAGAAATATGACTTCCAATCCTGTCCGGCTCACGATGGTGCACAAGGGAGTCTGCAGCCACCATCGCTTTTGCGGCTTCCTGGCATTCAGGCAACATTTTCCTCAAAGCCAACAAGTACATGGGGGAATGGATTGAAATGTACAGAAGATCATCTCTCTGTCTCCGGCCACTTTTTGCACCACACCTTTCTGTCTTGGAATACGCAGATGCCACAGAATATCATGCACCCCATCAGGGCATGCGCCGAAGACAACATGACGAGCACAAAGCCGGCGTCATCTGACACCGGGAGATACAATAGCTGCCGATTTTTACAGGAATATGCTCACAATTATTGCACAATCATTGGACTGTGTTCGTATCCCCACTTTCCTGCCAACTGAGAGTCCGACTCAAAATTAAGTCTTTGAAGATACGGCTTTTGCAAGGAGCCTCATTTGCCTTGGGGTGGAGGCGATGAGCAGCCATGCCTCGGATGAGACGAGCCGCTTTTCCCAGTCCTTTGCCAGCCTGCGGCAGCGTCCCAGCCAGGCGAAGGTGCGCTCCACCACCCAGCGTCTGGCAATGACGACGAAGCCCTTGGCCTTTTGCGGACGCCGCACGATCTC
>JALSGV010000029.1 GCA_026982565.1 Gammaproteobacteria bacterium | reverse complement strand
CCAGCTCCATGGCCACATCTAAGTCATCGACATTTACTTTCATCTTTTTTCTCCTTTTGAGTATTGTTGAACATAACAGTAAGTCGAATGCCTATCGACGTGACATAACACCTCATTGTGAGATATAACCTGCATAGCAGGTTTCGCAAGGTTTGTTTTTCGGTGAGGGCGGTTTGCTTTTTTCACGACATTATTCCCTTGTCATTCAAAGTCTTTGTCTGCAGTTTATCACCCTGTATTGCAAAAAACACCATGATTTCCTTGGCTCTCTTGCCATCCCCGCATCTATAAGATTATCTTATGCCCATACAGCCACAGGGAGGTGTACTGTATGACTTCCAATAAACGTTCTTCACCATTTCTTGACAAGGTTCGTGCGGCTATCCGGGTCAGGCATTACAGCATTCGCACGGAGCAGGCCTATGTGGACTGGATCCGGCGCTTTATTTTATTTCATGGCAAGCGGCACCCCGAACGCATGGGCGAGCGCGAGGTGGCCGAGTTTCTCACCTATCTGGCGGTGAAGCGCAATGTGGCGCCCAGTACGCAGAACCAGGCGCTGAATGCCCTGAGCTTTCTCTACAAGGCGGTTCTTGGCCGCTCGCTTGAGACCATGCATGGTGTAACGCGCGCCAAAAAGCCCACCCGCCTTCCCGTGGTTCTCACACAGGACGAGGTCCGCGCCCTGCTGAGCCAGCTTGAGGGGGTGCATTGGCTGTGCGCCTGCCTGTTATACGGGTCGGGACTGCGCCTCATGGAATGCCTGCGCCTGCGGGTCATGCATCTCGATTTTTCCCACCGCGCCATCCTGGTCATCAACGGCAAGGGCGCCAAAGACCGCGTAGTCACCCTACCAGACGAGCTGGTCACTCCCCTGCGCCGGCATTTGTGCGCAGTGAAGAACTGCCATGAGAAGGATTTGGCCGAAGGCTTCGGGGCCGTCTATCTGCCACACGCCCTGGAGAGGAAATATCCCAGTGCCTCGCGCGAGTGGCATTGGCAATACGTGTTCCCCGCATATCAGCGCAGCACCGATCCCCGCAGCGGCGTGGAAAGGCGCCATCATCTGGATGAGCAATCCCTACAGCGCGCCATCAAGAATGCGGTGCGCAAGGCGGGCATCCAGAAGCCGGCGAGTTGCCATACCCTGCGCCACTCCTTCGCCACCCACCTCCTGGAGCGCGGCATGGACATCCGCACGGTGCAGGAGCAGTTGGGCCACAAGAACATCCGCACTACTCAGATCTATACCCATGTCCTGAAGCGGGGCGGCAATGCGGTGGTCAGCCCACTGGGCAGTGTGTTGATGCGCGGTGAGGACGAGCGGAAAAATCAGGATTATTAACCCGGCAACGTAACTACTCACTCCCCCGGATACTCGTCATTCCCGCATGATTTTCACCTTGCGGGTACAAATGAGCCGGAATCCATGTCGTTGAAACCACTGGATTCCCGCTTACACCATACGGGAATGACATATAGCGACTATTCCGCCACATGAGGGGTAAGTAGTTACCCGCCAACAATATAAATTGTTGGCGGGCTAATCATAGCGCTTGCGGCGATACAAGTCGTGGCGGCGGCTCACCAGGCGGTCGAGAAACAGCAGGCCATCGAGGTGATCGATTTCGTGCTGCGCCAGGCGCGCCTCGAACCCCTCCATGCGCCAGGTATGTGTCGCGCCGGCCTCGTCCAGGGCCTCCACGGTGATGCGCTCCGCGCGGATGACATTGCCCGTGTAATCGGGCACCGACAAACAGCCTTCACGGCCAACGGCGTAGCCCTCCCAGTGCGTGATCTCCGGATTGATCAACACCTGCCGGCCATGATGGGGGACGTTCTTGCGGCTGGAAGCGTCGATGATGATGACGCGCTGCAGGCTGCCCACCTGGGTTGCGGCGATGCCCACGGCGCCCGGGCCGGCGCGCATGGTCTCTTCGAGGTCCTTGATGAAGGCATGCAGCGTCTCATCGAAAGTGGTCACCGGCTGCGCCGTTTCCTTGAGGCGTGGATCGGGCCAGGTCAGGATATCGAGAATCGCCATGGTATAGGACTCAGCCGATGAGCGTGTCCATGGGGGCAAGGCTGGCCTTGACGCCATTGCGGGTGACGATGTCCAGGGCGGACTGCAGAGCTTCTATGCCCTCCGTGGCCTGCCCTTCGATATGCATGATATAGAGAGGCTCATCCTCGCTGCCGGCCACATCGGACTCCAGGTTGAGGATGTTCAGGCCGGCCTCCGCCAGGGCGCCGGTCACCTGGGCCACGATCCCCGCGCGATCCGCCCCGCTCACGGTGATGCGCACGTCCGGCTCCAAATGGTGATGCAGCGCCCCGCTGATCCTGTCCACGTGCAGCCTGAGTCCCAGCGACTCGCTGACTGGCTCCACCAGTTCCGCAAGGGCGCGGGCAGCGCCTTCGTACCGCACCATCATCATCATGGTGAAGTTGCCCCCCAGGCGCATCATGGAGGCTTCCCCCAGGTTGCAGCCCCCCTCGTACAGGGCATGGGTGACGTGGGCGACGATGCCAGGGCGGTCCCTGCCCACCAGGGTCAGCATATACCAGTTGGGTTTGGACATGTTTGCGTTCCTCCTCAGTGGAGCGTCGAATGGGCAATGTATATGACGATGACCCCGCCCGCAATCAGGACCAACTGCTGCGCCGTCACCACGGGCTCGAGCCGCTTGTGCAGTCCCGGTATGAGGTCCGCGACGGCAATATAGATAAAGCTGGAGGCGGCCACGGCCAGCACATAGGGAAGCGCCTGCGCCGTCCCTTCCAGGCTGAAATAAGCCAGCACGCCGCCCACGATGGTCGCCAGGCTGGAGAGGAGATTGTACGCCAACGCCCTGGCGCGGCTGAAGCCGCTGTGCAGCAGCACGGCAAAGTCGCCCACCTCCTGGGGAATCTCGTGGGCCGCCACCGCCAGGGCGGTGACGATGCCCAGGTGGATATCAGTGAGAAAGGCGGCGGCGATGAGCACGCCGTCCACGAAATTGTGCAGGCCGTCCCCCAGCAGGATCATGATGCCCGTCGCCTGCCTCTCATGGACATCCGCCTCCGGCGCGTGGGCCTCGCAGTCACTGGCGTGGCAGTGACGCCACAGCACGGTCTTCTCCAGCACGAAAAAACCCAGCAGTCCCAGCAACACGGCAAGGGTCACCGTATGCGTGTCATTCACGGCCGGGTTGTCGATGGCGTGGGGCAGCAGGGCCAGAAAGGCGGCCCCCAGCAGGGCGCCGATGGCGAAACTGATGAAATGGGGCAACAGGCGGGTGCGCCACTGCGCCGGCAGGACGAGAAATACCGCCGCCGCCAGCACGCTGAGGACGCCCCCCAGGAGGCAGAACAGAACGATATATGCCAGTGTGCTCACGGCAGCCGCGCAATCAGTCGCCAGCCGCCGTGAGCAGTTCCATCACCTCCTGCCGGTTATGCTTGCGCGCCCAGGTAATGGCCATCTCGCCATCGCTGTTGCGCAGCTTGGGATCGGCGCCATTGGCCAGCAGCAGGCGCACCGCCTCCACATGCCCCTGGCGCGCGGCGCGCATCAGCGCCGTGCTGCCGTCCACGGTCTGGGCGTCGACCTTGGCGCCCTGCGCCAGCAGCAGCTTCATGATCTCCACGTGCCCCAGAAAGGAGGCCACCATGAGGGGACTGAGGCCGTTTTTGTTGACCTTATTGACCCCCGCGCCCTTGTCGATGAGCAACTGGATCAACTGAACATCGTCCTTGAGAGGCATGATGATCATGGCATTGTTGCCCATGCGGTCTTCGGCGTTGACGTCAGCGCCGCGCTCGATGAGCGCGCGCGCCAGCTCCGGGTGCTCGCCGGAGATAGCCAGCATGAGGGGCGTCACACCCAGATCGCCCTTGGCGTTGACGTCCACATTCTTGTGCAGCAGGCTCTGCACCACCTCCTCGTAGCCGTCGCGGATGGCCACCGCCAGCACCGGATCGTCCGCGCGGTTGCGGGCATTGATGTCCGCCCCCTGCTCGATGAGGGTCAGGGCCAGCTTCTCGTCACCGTCGTCCAGGGCATTGATGAGGGGCGGGTCGCTGCAGCCCGCGAGGGACAGCGACAGCAAAACAAACAGACTCAGGATGGGAATTCGGGACATGGGTATTTCTCGCCAACTTGAAAAACAGCCAATTGTACACGATTCAGGCCCATCCACGGGATATTTACCGCCCCCCGCCCTCGATCCAGACCAGGGACGCCATGCGCCCCGTACGACCATCCCGGCGGTAGGAAAAGAAACGCCCGCCATCCTCGACGGTGCACCACCCGCCGCCATAGACCTGCTCCACGCCCAGCGCCGCCAGACGGCGCCGCGCCAGGCCATAGATATCCATCAGCCAGCGCCCCGCCGGGGAAGGCGTGAAATGCTCTGCCGCGGCGGCATCCCGCGCCACGAAGACCTCCCGCACCTCCCCGCCCACCTCGAAGGCCCGCGGTCCAATGGCGGGTCCCAGCCACGCCAGCATCTCCCCCCCGGGCGTGGCGAGGCAGGCGATGGCGGACTCGATGACACCCGCCGCCAATCCCCGCCAGCCGGCATGCACGGCGGCCACCCACCGCCCGTGGCGCTCGCACAGCAACACGGGCAGGCAGTCGGCCGTCATCACGGCGCACACCACGCCGGCCTGGCGGGTATAGACGCCATCGGCCTCGCACCCCTCGCGGGCATGGGCGGCATCCACCACTGCCGCGCCATGCACCTGGCTCAGCCAGGACGGCATGGCGGGCAGCCCAGCCTGCCGCAGCAACCGTTCACGGTTGGTCCTCACCGCCCGCGGATCGTCGCCCACATGGCCGGCGAGATTGAAGGACTGATAGGGCGCCACACTCACCCCGCCGCCGCGCAGGGTGCTGACGGCGCGCACACGGGAAGGCGCGGGCCAGTCGGGCCTCAGCCAGGGTTCAGACATGGGCTGCGGCATCTTCCCTCAGGGCCTGCAGCAAGGCCGCCATGTCGGCAGGCAGGGGGGACGCCCACGTCAGGCGCTCCCCGCTTTGCGGGTGGGTGATGGCGAGGCGCGCCGCGTGCAGGGCCTGGCGGCGGAACCCCCTCAGGACCTCCCGCAGGGCCCCGCCGCAATCCGGCGGCATGCGCAAACGCCCGCCGTAGACGGGGTCCCCCACCAGGGGATGACGGATATGGGCCATATGGACGCGGATCTGGTGGGTGCGCCCCGTTTCCAGCATGACCCTCACCAGGGTATGGACGCGCAGGCGTTCCATGACGCGGTAATGGCTGACGGCCGCCCGCCCCCCCTCGCGCACGGCCATGCGGGTGCGTTGCCGGGGATGGCGGCCGATGGGCGCGTCGACGGCGCCGCCCGAGGTCATCACCCCGTTGACCAGGGCGTGGTATTCGCGCTCGAAAGTGCGCGCGGCGATCTGCTCCTCCAGGCTCGTGCGCGCCTGCGGGCTGCGCGCCACCACCAGCAGACCGCTGGTGTCCTTGTCCAGGCGGTGCACGATGCCGGCGCGCGGCAGCTCCGCCAGCTCCGGCGCATGATGCATGAGGGCGTTCATCATGGTGCCCTGGGGATTGCCCGCCCCCGGATGCACCACCAGACCCGCCGGCTTGTCGATCACCAACAGGGAGGCGTCCTCAAAGACGATATCCAGGGGAATGTCCTGGGCCTCGCAACGCGTCTTCTCCTCCCGCGCCACGCGCAGCGTCACCTCCTCGCCGCCGCGCACCTTGTCGCGGGGCCGCCGCGCCCCGCCGTCGACCCGCACCTGCCCTTCCCGGATCCACTGCGTCAGGCTCATGCGTGAAAAATCCGGGAACAGGCGCGCCAGCGCCTTGTCCAAACGCTCACCGGCCATCTCCGGTGGGATGTTGGCGCTCATTATCCCTGCTTCGTCGGAAGTGGGGTCGCTTGCTTTCATGTCTGTTTTGTCTTTACCTTGAGATTTGATCATAATACGCCTAACTTTGCGGAGCCGGAACCGGCCCGGCCCGGCCACCAATTGACAACGAACCGAACCTACGCCAGGACCCATAGAACAAACATGCCCAGACAGATCCTTGTAACCCCCCTCCTCGCCTTCCTGCTGCTGTCCATCGCCGGCTGCGCCACCCAAGCGCGGAAACCGGACCAGGGGAGCGAACTGGCCGCGTCGAAGGCAATCTACGAGAAGGGCAAGGCGGCGCTCACCAACAACGATTTCGAAGACGCCGCGCGGCAGTTCCGCATTCTCGGGGCCAGCCACCCCGACAGTCCCTTCGCCGTCCAGGCCCACATGGAACTCGCCTATGCCTACTACCGCGCCGGCGACACGGCCTCCACCATCGCCACCGCGGAACGCTTCATACGCAAGTATCCGGACAATCCCAATGTGGACTATCTCTATTACCTGCGCGGCCTGGCCAGCTACGACGAAACCATCGCCTTCATCACCCGCGAGGAAAACGCGTCGAACCCCGCCATGCCGCCCATGTCCAATCTGACCACGCATTATTTCACCGCACTGGCGAACCGCTTTCCCGACAGCAAGTACACCCAGGACGCGAAGATACGCCTCAAGCATCTCCGGGAGAAGCTGGCCGGTCTCGAGCTGCAGCGCGCCAAGGCCGCCATCGAGCGCAGCGATTACGCCACCGCGGCGCTCCACGCCCGCGCCGTGATGGAGAACTACCCCAACTCCTCCCATGACCGGGAGGCGGCCGCCCTCACCAATATGATCTACCGCATGCTGGACATCGAAAACCAGCAGGGCAAGAAACAGAACATCGTCATCCCGGTCTCGGGCAATGAACCCCCGCGCAGCGTACCGGCGCCGGCCGCCAACATCGCCAACGAGATACCCCGCGTCCCCGCCCTGAAGACCACGGCGAAGCCCGCGGCCAAAGCCGTGCGGGACCGCAAGATCGTCATCCCCGCCACGGGCGCATCCGGACTCAAGGGAAAGTCCTGGCTGCAACAGCAGACGCCCGGCAGCTACACCCTGCAGTTGCTGGGCACGGCCAACGAGCAGGCCCTGGTGGATTTCACCCGGAAACACGGTATTGAGGAGCGGGCCGCCTATTTCTCCACGCTGCGCAACGGCAAACACTGGTACACGCTGGTCTACGGCAGCTACCCCGACCCGGTCTCCGCGCGCGCCGCCATCAAGGCCCTGCCACCCGCGCTGCGTGACCAGCAGCCCTGGATCCGCCGCATGAGCGATATCCAGGCCCTCATCGGCGCCGGTCTTTGATGTCTCCCGCCATCCCCGCCGCAACCATGGGCCGACTGACTCTTCTCATTCTCCTCGCGATCCTCCTCGTCCTCGGAGGATGCGCCACGGGCAAGAAGCATGACGAGGAAACGGGCAGCGCGGCCGATCTCTACGCGAAAGGCAAGGAAGCGCTGGACGACGGCTACTTCGAAACCGCCATCGAGCAATTCGAACTCCTCGAGGCGCGCTATCCCTTCGGGGAATACGCCCAACAGGCGCAACTGGACCTCGCCTACGCCTATTACAAGTTCGACAACCCCGAGTCGGCCATCGCCGTGGCGGACCGCTACATCAAGACCTACCCGCGCCACCCCAACGTGGACTATGCCTATTACATCCGCGGCCTGGCCAATTTCAACCAGGCCAGCGATTTCTTCAGCCGCCTCCTCAAGGAGGACGTCGCCAAGCGCGACCCGCGCGCCGCCCAGGAATCCTTCCGCCATTTCGCGGAGCTGGTGGAGCGCTTCCCCGACAGCCAGTATGCCGCCGATGCGCGGCAGCGCATGATCTTCCTCAAGAACTACCTGGCGCGCCATGAAATCCACGTCGCCCACTATTACCTGCGCCGCGGCGCCTACGTCGCCGTCATCAAACGCTGCCAGAACGTCCTGGAAACCTATCCCCGCACCACCTCCATCCCCGACGCCCTCGCCCTCATGGTGGACACCTACAAGCTGCTGGGCCTGGAGCAACTGGCCGCGGAGGCCGACAGCGTCCTCAAGCTCAACTACCCGGATTACCAAAGACCGCGAAGGCGCCATTTCTTCAACTGGTGGCAAAAGCAGTAAACGCCTCCCTGGACACACCGTAGCCCGCATGAAGCAAAGCGCAATGCGGGAAAATCCTTTTCGGGTATAATCAACCCGACATCACAACCGGGGAAACGCCATGTGGGATTTTTTCGCGACCGTCCGCCACCGCCATTCCGTGCGCCGCTACCAGGAAGACACGCCGGTGGAGGCCGAAAAGCTCCATGCCATACTGGAAATGGCCTGCGCCGCGCCCTCGGCCGGCGACCTGCAGTCCTACCATATCTTCGTCGTCAGCGACGACGGCCTGCGCCACGCCCTGCGCAGCGCGGCCGGCGATCAGGCCTTCATTTCCGCTGCCCCCGTCTGCCTGGTGTTCTGCGCCGAACCCGCCCGTTCCGCGGAGAAATTCCATGAACGCGGAGAGCGGCTGTTCGCCATCCAGGACGCCACCATCGCAGCCGCCTATGCGCAGCTCGCCATCGTGGCGGCCGGCATGGGATCGACCTGGGTGGGTGATTTCGATGAGCGCGCCGTTGCAGCGGCCCTCGATCTGCGCGAGGGCCTCACGCCCATTGCCCTGTTGAGCGTGGGTTACCCCGCCGAACTGCCGGACACCAGCCCGCGCCGGCGCCTCGATGAAGTGGTGACTTACACCTGAATCCGAGGGTTCAGATTACCAAAATATCAGAGCGCGTCCGCATCCTCCTCACCCGTCCTGATGCGAATGACACGCTGCACGTCGCTGACGAAAATCTTGCCGTCGCCGATCTTTCCCGTGCAGGCCGCGCCGGTGATGGCCTCCAGGCAGGCATCGAGCTGATCGGCGCTGATGACCACGTCGATCTTGACCTTGGGGAGAAAGTCCACCACATACTCGGCGCCACGGTACAGCTCCGTGTGCCCCTTCTGACGGCCGAACCCCTTGACCTCGCTGACCGTCATACCGGTGATGCCGATCTCGGATAACGCCTCCCGTACATCATCGAGCTTGAAGGGCTTGATGATCGCCTCAACCTTTTTCATCGTCATGGTGTCCTCTCGCAATAATGATTGTCATTGACCTGAACCCACGGATTCAGGATTGAGATAAATTACCCCTTCCCACCGGACTTGTCTAATCGCCAGACTCATCGAAGCCGCAGGTGATGGGATAGCGCCGGTCGCGCCCGAAGGCGCGCTGGCTGATGCGCACCCCCGGCGGCGCCTGGCGGCGCTTGTACTCGTTGCGGTTGACCATCCGCACCACGCGCCGCACCGTGTCCCCGTCGAAACCGGCCGCAACGATTTCCTCCGGCCCGCGGTCCTGCTCGATGTACATTTCCAGGATGGGGTCCAGAATCTCATAGGGCGGCAGGGAATCCTCGTCCTTCTGGTCCGGCGCCAGTTCCGCCGAGGGAGGACGCTCCAGCACCCGTTGTGGAATGACGGGCGTGATACCGTTACGGTATGCCGACAGACGGTAGACCAGGGTCTTGGGCACGTCCTTGATGGGCGCGAAACCGCCCGCCATGTCGCCGTACAAAGTGGCGTACCCCACCGCCATCTCGCTCTTGTTGCCCGTGGTCAGCACCATCCTGCCCTTCTTGTTGGAGATGGCCATGAGGATGATGCCGCGGCAGCGGGCCTGGATATTCTCCTCCGTGGCATCCACGGGCATGCCGGCGAACTCATCCTCCAGAATGGCCAGAAAGCTTTTGAATACCGGCTCGATGGGAATCACGTGGTGCTCCACGCCCAGACGCTCGCACTCCAGGCGCGCATCCTCAACGCTCATGTCCGCCGTGTAGCGGGACGGCATCAACACCGCCTCCACCTTGTCCGCGCCGATGGCATCCACGGCGATGGCCAGGGTCAGGGCGGAATCGATGCCGCCCGAGAGGCCGATGACCACGCCGGCAAAGCCGTTCTTGCCGATATAGTCCCGCACCCCCAGCACCAGGGCGTCATAGATGCCCGCCTCGCGGGAAGGGAAGGGCGCGACCTCGCCGGCCAGGGCCTCGACCCCATGGGTATCCGCATGAAACTTGAAATCGGCGGGTATCAGGCCCGCTTTCATGAGGGGGGCGCGGCGCACGGTCCGCCCCCCGTCATCCATCACGAATGAGCCGCCATCGAAGACCAGTTCGTCCTGCCCGCCCACCATGTTGACGTATACGATGGGCGCGCCGCATTCGCTGCTGCGCTGGCGCACTGCCGCCTCCCGCTCGCGTCCCTTGTCCATGTGAAAGGGCGAGGCATTGAGATTCACCAGCAGGCGCGCGCCCGCCGCGCAGGCCAGCCTCGCGGGCCCGGGTTGCCAGATGTCCTCGCACAGGGTGATGCCTACGGGCACGCCCGCCATATCCACCACGCAGGCCCCGCTGCCCGGCGTAAAATAGCGCTTCTCATCGAAGACACTGTAATTGGGCAACAGGTGTTTGTCGTAAGTGGCGCGGATGGCGCCGTCATGGATTACGGCCGCGGCGTTGTAGAGCGCATCCCCCTGGGCGCGGGGATAGCCGATAACGGCATGAATGCCCTCCACCCGCGGGAGCAGCGCCTCCAACGCCGCGTTCACCTGGGAGATAAAGGCGGGACGCAGCAACAGATCTTCGGGCGGATAACCCGTCAGGGCCAGCTCGGGAAAGACGATGCAATCCGCCGCCAGTTCATCCCGCGCACGCATACTGGCCGCCACGATTTTCTCACTGTTGCGCCGGATGTCGCCCACCATGAAATCCAGCTGGGCCATGACGATGCGCAATTGTCCTTTCAAACCGCCTGTTCCTGTCTATCGATGAAGGAACATCACCTTACCATCCAGCGCCGTGATTCTCCATAGCCTACGCCCGGCGCAATACAAGCTTCTCCGCCACGGGCATGGGGGTTTTCTTGAGCAGACGCACCAGTTCCCATGATGACAGGGGCGGACTGAGGTAGTCGCCCTGCGCCATGAAACAACCCTGCTCCAGCAGGGAGTCAAGCTGATCCACATCCTCCACCCCTTCGGCGATCACCCCCATGCGCATGCAGCGCGCCATGGTGATGATGGCAGCGGTGATGGCGACATCGTCCTGGCTGTGGGAGAGATTCTGAACAAAGGAGCGATCGATCTTGAGGTTGTCGATGGGCAACCGTTTCAGGCAATCGAGGGAAAAGGAACCGGAACCGAAATTATTGATGGAAATGGAAATGCCGATGTCCTTGAGACGGTCGAGGATGGAATCGTGGGTGGCCATGGACTCCATCATCAGATTCTCGTTCAACTCCACCTCGAGGAATTTCGCCCCCATCCCGTGACGCTTCAGCGCCTGTTCGATGGCGCCCGCCAGGGCGGCCTGCTGCAACTGCCGCGCGGACAGGCTGACAGTGACCCGCAGCGGGGGCAACCCCTCATCACACCACTCGCGGTGCTGTGCGCAGACAGTATTGATGAGCCACTCGCCGAGGAGAACGGTCATGCCGGCCTCCTCGGCCAGGGGCATGAAATCCTCCGGCGCCAGGAAGTTCGACTCTCCCTGGGGCTGCCAGCGCAGGCCGGCCGTCACGCCGATGATCTCGCGGGTCTGCAGCCTGAACTGGGGCTGATAGTAAACCATCATCTCACCCCGCCCCAGGGCATCGCGCAGGCTGCGCTGCATCTCCAGACGCTGGGTGGCGCGGGTGCGCATCTCGGCAAAATAGAACTGAAAGTTCTGGCGGCCCTGCTCCTTGGCGTAGTACATGGAAGTATCGGCATTCTTGAGCAGGGAGAGGGCATCCGCCCCGTGTTCGGGAAACACCGCGATACCGAGGCTGGCACCCACATTGAGCACATGGTCCCCGATCACGAAGGGCTGCTTCATGACATTGATGATCTTCTTCGCCACCGTCTCCACGTCTTCACGGCTGCCGATGGAATCCTGGATGATAGTGAATTCATCGCCGCCCAGGCGGGCGATCACGTCACTACCACGGATGCACCCCTGCAGGCGCCGCGCCACCAGCACCAGCAGGCGGTCACCCATGTCGTGCCCCAGGGTGTCGTTGATTTCCTTGAAGTGATCCAGATCGAGAAACATCAGGGCAAATGACTCCCCCTTGCGCCCGGCCTGAAACACCGCCTTGTCCAGCAGCTCCCGGAACAGGGTGCGGTTGGTCAGGCCCGTGAGACCGTCATAACAGGCCAGGCGCGATAGATAATCCTTTTCCTTCTTGTGTTCGATGGCGTAGCGGATGGAACGCGCCAGCAGAAAACCGTCGCCCTGCCATTTCACCAGGAAATCCTGCGCTCCCGCCTGGACCACCTTGAGGGACAGGGATTCGTCCAAGCAGTCGCACAACACCACGATGGCCGTCTTGGGCGACACCTCGCCGAGGCGGATGATAGCATCCCGCTCCACGCCCCGGTCACTAGACATATCCACCAGCACGGCATCGAATTTCTCCTCCCCGAGACGTGTCAGGGCCGCGGGAATATGATCCACATGTTCCACCTGAAACTTGCCGTCACCGGTCTCCGCCAGCAATTCACGGACGATGCGCACATCATTGATGTCACTTTCAACTAGAAGAATTCTGACTGATTTGTAGTTCATCGAAGTAATGTCTGCCCCGCAAGATTACGGCCTGTCCGTCTTGAATTGCCAGCCCCATTGAATCAGACATTTCTGACTGATTGGAAGCAAAATCTGACGGCCTTGTGTTGAATGTTTTGGAAAAAACCCCTGTATTTACAGGCTGAAACCACACACCGCCGAAGACGGAGGCAGTTACTTATCGACAAGGCAAAGGCATTCTTGAGGCACTTTGCACGGCCTATTGGCATGCGCGATTAAGCACATGAAAAGGCACACAAAAAGGCTTACAAAGAGGGTGACGGCTTGAAAGGCGCTTGCCTCGCCGGGCAGCTCAGGAAAGTCCTACCCGGCATAGCCCCTCTCCCACGGAGGGTGTCGCAAAAGGCTTTGCTTCCTTCTTCCTCCGGAGGGTATTGTAAAAGCCCCTCTCCCTCGGGAACCATCGGCGCCCGGATGGGTAGAGGGGCTGAGGTGTGGGGCTTACTTAAAACGGGATATCATCATCGAAATCATCCACGGCCCCCGCCGTGGCCGGCTGCGGTGCGGGCTTGGCCGCGGCCTGGGCGCCAGCGGGCGCGCCACCGCCATAGGCCTCCGCGCCCCCGCGGCTGTCCAGCATCTGCATCTCATTGGCGACGATCTCCGTGGTATAGCGGTCGGCGCCCGTGTTCTTGTCCTGCCACTTGCGGGTGCGCAGGCTGCCCTCGATATAGACCTTGGAGCCCTTCTTCAGATACTCGCCGGCGATCTCCGCCAGGCGGTTGAAGAACACCACGTTGTGCCATTCGGTGCGCTCCTGCTTTTCCCCCGTCTGCTTGTCCTTCCAGGACTCGGAGGTGGCCACCGTGATGCTGGTCACCGCGGACCCGCTGGGCATGTAGCGTACTTCGGGGTCGCGCCCCAGGTTGCCGATCAGAATTACCTTATTGATGCCTCTCGCCATGATTTGTCTCCTTTACGATTCGTTTTCCACCCTATTTTCCGGGCGCTTCTCCCGCCACCTCGCCAGGCGCGGGTATATCGGCGCCCAGTGACAGACCGCCGCTGGCCACCCGTTCGACCCTGCCGCCCATGCCGTCATGTCCGCTCACCGGCGTCCCGCCCTGCTCCCCGTCATCCGCCCGCGCAATCTCCAGCGCCCGCGCAGTGAGCAGCGCCTTGTCGATCACCTTGCTGTCGATCTTGAGATACACCACGCCCTCGTCCACCATGGTGGTCACTTCCGCCACCCCCTCTATCTGAATGAGTTCGCTCTCCAGCAGCACCGCCCGCGCGGGACGGATGGATCCCACATTGATCATGTGGCTGCTCAGATAGGGCGGCGGGCTCATGCGCCGCGCCAGCAGGGCCCACAGCAGGGCGGCCAGGGCGCAGGCGCCGAACACCCCCGCCAGGCCGTAGGCCCCATACAGGCTGCCACCGACCACCCCCCCTGTAAAGGCGCCCAGAAACTGGGAAGTGGAATAGACGCCCATGGCCGTGCCCTTCTTCTCCGGCGGGGCGTACTTGACGATCAGGGAGGGCAGCAGCGCCTCCAGCACGTTGAAGGCGATGAAAAAGGCCAGCAGGGCCAGAACGATGCCCACCAGGCTGTCGTGGAACAACAGCAGACCCAATTCCGACACCCCGATGAGGGTGATGGCCACCAGGAACACCATTTTCAGTTTGCGGTGCTTCTCAGCGACGATCACCAGGGGCACCATCAGCACCAGGGAAAACAGCAGCACCGGCAGATAGACATAGCCGTGATGGGCGGTCTCGATGCCGGCGAAATCACGCAGGGCGAAGGGCAACACCACGAAACTGGCGGTCAGGATCATATGGAGCAGGAAGATCCCGCTGTCCAGGCGCAGCAGATCCTTGTTCCTGAGGACGCTGCCGAAGAAGGCGGGCACCGCCTCGGCGTCGCGGTGCAGGCCGCTGTGCACCACCCGCGGCACGCCGAAGTGCAGCAGCGCGATGCCGCCCAGGGCCAGCAGGGCCGTAAACCAGAAAATGCCCGGCACGCTGATCCAGTGATTGAGAATGGGCCCCACGGCCAGGGCCAGGGCAAAGGACAGGCCGATGCTCATGCCGATGATGGCCATGGCCTTGGTGCGGTGCTCCTCGCGGGTGAGATCGGCCGCCAGGGCCATGACGGCGGCGGCGATGGCCCCGGCGCCCTGCAGGGCGCGGCCGAAGATGATGCCGCCGATGGTGTCGGCGCTGGCCGCCACCACGCTGCCCAGGGCGAAGATCAGCAGGCCGCCGATGATCACCGGCTTGCGCCCCACGCGGTCCGACAACATGCCGAAGGGAATCTGGAACAGGGCCTGGGTGAGGCCGTAGACGCCGATGGCCAGGCCGATGAGCACGGGCGCGGGCGGCGTCTCCCCGAGGGTCTCCGCATACAGAGAAAACACCGGGAGAATCATGAACAAGCCCATCATTCTCAACGAGAAAATACCGGCCAGGGAGAAGGCCGCACGACGCTCCTGCGCCGTCATCGCATCCTGTTTCATATGAGTTTCGTTTTGCTTTGCCAGAGATAAAAGCAGTATATTAGCAGGTTACCCATGTTGTAGGAACTTGGATGGAATTCATACGAATCAAGGGCGCCCGTACCCACAACCTCAAAAACATCGACCTCGACCTGCCGCGCGACAAGCTCATCGTCATCACCGGCCTGTCGGGCTCGGGCAAGTCCTCCCTGGCCTTCGACACCATTTACGCCGAGGGACAGCGGCGCTACGTGGAGTCCCTGTCCAGCTACGCGCGCCAGTTCCTGTCCATGATGGAAAAACCGGACGTGGACCACATCGAGGGCCTGTCGCCGGCCATTTCCATCGAGCAGAAGACCATCTCCCACAACCCGCGCTCCACGGTGGGCACGGTCACGGAGATCTACGACTACCTGCGCCTGCTCTACGCCCGCGCCGGCGAGCCGCGCTGCCCGGCGCATGGCCAGCCCCTGGAGGTGCAGACCATCAGCCAGATGGTGGACCACATCCTCAAGCTCCCCGGGGAGACGCGCCTGCTGCTCCTCGCTCCCGTGGTCACGGAGCGCAAGGGCGAGCACGCCAAACTGCTCGAAGACCTGCGCAGCCAGGGCTTCATCCGCGCGCGCATCGACGGCGAAGTGGTGGAACTGGACCAGGCGCCTCCCCTGGACCTCAACAGAAAGCATACCATCGAGGTCATCGTCGACCGCCTCAAGGTGCGCCCCGACATCCAGCAGCGCCTCGCCGAATCCCTGGAGACCACCCTGCACCTCGCCGACGGCCTAGCGCGCGTCGCCTTCATGGACGAACCGCAGCGGGAGGAACTGGTGTTCTCCGCCAAGTACGCCTGCCCCCACTGCGGCTACAGCCTGGTGGAACTGGAACCGCGCCTGTTCTCCTTCAACAACCCCGCCGGCGCCTGCCCCACCTGCGACGGCATCGGCGCCATGCAGTTCTTCGACCCCGCCCAGGTGGTCCTCCATCCCGAGCTGGGCCTGGCCAGCGGCGCGGTGCGCGGCTGGGACCGGCGCAACAGCTACTATTCCCGGCTTCTCGACAGCCTGGCCACCCATTACGGCTTCGACATCGACACCCCTTTCGAGCAATTGCCGGAGAAAATTCAGCACATCATTCTCTACGGCAGCGGCGAGGAACGCATCGAATTCCATTACCAGGGCGAGCGCGGCCCCGACAAGATACGCCGCCACCCCTTCGAGGGCATCATCCCCAACATGGAGCGCCGCTACCGCGAGACGGAATCCAACATCGTGCGCGAGGAGCTGGCCAAGTATCTCAGCTACCGCACCTGCCCCGACTGCCAGGGAACCCGCCTGTGCACCGAGGCGCGCCATGTATACATCGCCGGCCATGTGCTGCCACAGATCACCGCCATGCCCGTGGGCCAGGCCATGGCCTTCTTCCGCGCCCTGTCCCTGCCGGGCAAGCGCGGCCGGATCGCCGACAAGATCGTCAAGGAAATCGACCAGCGCCTGGAATTCCTCATCAACGTGGGCCTGGACTACCTCACCCTCGACCGCTCGGCCAACACCCTGTCCGGCGGCGAGACCCAGCGCATCCGCCTCGCCAGCCAGATCGGCGCCGGCCTGGTGGGCGTCATGTACATCCTCGACGAGCCCTCCATCGGCCTCCACCAGCGTGACAACGCGCGCCTGCTCAACACCCTCACCTACCTGCGCGACCTGGGCAACACGGTCATCGTGGTGGAGCACGACGAGGACGCCATCCACAGCGCCGACCACGTGGTGGACATCGGTCCCGGCGCGGGGGTGCACGGCGGGCGCATCATCGCCCAGGGCGCGCCGCAAGACATCGCCGCCAACCCCGACTCCCTCACCGGCCGCTACCTCTCGGGCGACCTGGCGATCGAAGTCCCGCAACAACGCGTCGCGCCGCGCCCCGGTGAGCACTGCCGCATCGTCGGCGCCTCGGGCAACAACCTGGACCACGTTGACGTGGAGATCCCCGTGGGCCTCATGACCTGCGTGACGGGCGTGTCGGGCTCGGGCAAATCCACCCTCATCAACGACACCCTGTACCGCCATGCCGCGCGCACCCTTTACGACGCGGGCGACATCCCCGCCCCCTTCACCGAGATCCACGGCATGGAGCGCTTCGACAAGGTGGTCAACATCGACCAGAGCCCCATCGGTCGCACCCCGCGCTCCAATCCCGCCACCTACACCGGCCTCTTCACCCCCATCCGGGAACTGTTCGCCGCCACCCCCGAGGCGCGCATGCGCGGCTACACCCCCGGCCGCTTCAGCTTCAACGTCAAGGGCGGGCGCTGCGAGGCCTGCCGCGGCGACGGCGTCATCAAGGTGGAGATGCACTTCCTCCCCGACATCTACGTCCCCTGCGACGTCTGCAAGGGCAAACGCTACAACCGCGAGACCCTGGAGATCGCCTACAAGGGCAAGAACATCCACGAGGTGCTGGAAATGCCCGTGGAGGAGGCCCACGACTTCTTCTCCGCCGTGCCCGCCATCGCGCGCAAGCTGGCCACCCTCATGGACGTGGGCCTGCCCTACATCAGGCTGGGCCAGAACGCCACCACCCTGTCGGGCGGCGAGGCGCAGCGCGTCAAACTGTCGCGGGAACTTGCAAAACGCGATACCGGCCGCACATTATATATATTGGACGAGCCGACCACCGGGCTGCACTTTCACGATATCAAGCACTTGCTCAGCGTCCTGCACCGCCTGCGCGACCACGGCAACACCATCGTGATCATCGAACACAACCTGGATGTCATCAAGACCGCGGACTGGATCATCGACCTGGGCCCGGAGGGCGGCGACAAGGGCGGCACGGTGATCGCCAGCGGCACCCCCGAAGACATCGCCGCCTGCGCCCATTCCTACACCGGCCAGTATCTGGGCCCGGTACTGGAAAAGGCCGCCAGCCCGCCGCCACGAAAACTGGTGGGGAAAATATAAGCCCCTCTACCCACGAGGGGCACCGAGGTCCCTGCGGGGGGTGTCGCAAAAGCCCCTCTCCCTGCGGGACCTCGGTGCCCCTTGTGGGTAGAGGGGTTGGGGTGAGAGGAACAAGGCGCAAGCAGAAAGTTTCACACGCAAGGAAAAACGGACCCATTTACAAAAAGCCGACATACTCCAGAACCCTCCTGACAGGCGCCATCCTGGCCCTGTGCCTGTCGTGGGGCAATGCCTGGGCCGACCCCAACATGAACCTGCCGGACATGGGAGGCACGGCACAGGCCTACCTGTCCACGGAAGAGGAACGGCGCATGGGCGAGGCCTTCATGCGCAGCGTGCGCCGCTCCGTCAAGATCATCACCGACCCGGAGATCGACGACTACATCCAGACCCTGGGTTACCGCCTGGCCTCCTATGGCGCCTTCAAGGACCGGGAATTCTCCTTCTTCGTCGTCGACTCGCCCGTCATCAACGCCTTCGCCGGCCCCGGCGGACATATCGGCATCCACAGTGGCCTCATACTCATCACCGAGTCGGAGTCCGAACTGGCCTCGGTGGTGGCCCACGAAATCGCCCACGTCACCCAGCGCCACATCGCGCGCGCCGTGGAGGCGGCCTCCAGGAGCAATATCCCCATGACCGCCGCGCTGATCGCCGCCCTCATCCTCAGTTCCCAGGACGCGCAGATGGGCACCGCGGCCCTGGCCGCCACCACGGCTGGAAGCATCCAACGGCAAATCAACTTTACGCGCGGCAACGAAAAGGAGGCCGACCGCATCGGCATTCAAATCCTTGCCGACGCCAACTTCGACCCCCGCCGCATGCCCCTGTTCTTCGACCGCATGCGGCGCGCCAGCATGGGTCCCGAGAACCCGCAGTTCGAATTCCTGCGCACCCACCCCGTCACCACCTCGCGTATCGCCGACACCCGCAACCGCGCCGAACAATACCCCCAGGGGAAATACCGGGAAAGCCTCAATTACGCCCTCATCAAGGCCAGGCTGCGCGTCCTCGCCGAAAAAAACCCGCAGCGCAGCAAGGCCTATTTCGCCGCGCGCATGGAGAAAGAAGGGGCCCATCCCAGCGCCGCCACGCGCTATGGCTACGCCCTCGCCCTGCTCAAGACCGGCGACTATGCCGATGCGCACAAACTGACGGCGCAACTGGCGCAACAGGACCCGGACAGGATTGCCTACCAGATCCACCTGGCGCGCATCAAAATGGCGGCTGGCCGGATCGACGATGCTCTTGCCATCTTCCGCGACAACCTGGCGCTGTATCCCAACAACAAGCCTCTCACCATGCTCTATGCCAATGCCCTGATCCAGACCGGCCAGCCGGACAAGGCCAGCAAGGTATTGCGCGACTACCTGCGGGAAAAAAGAGAAAGCACCCCCTTGTACTACAGCCTGCTGGCCCAGGCCGAAAGCGACAGCGGCAACCAAGTGGCGGCCCACCAGGCCCTGGCGGAATACTACGACCTGGTCGGCCAGACCGCCTCCGCCATCGCCCAACTCAAGATTGCCATCGAGGGCGTGAAAGAAGAGGACGCCATCCGCCAGGCGCAGATCAAGGCGCGCCTCAAGGTGCTGCGGGAGCAGTTACGCCAGGAAGAGGATCATTAGACAATCGTCATTCCCGCGAAGGCGGGAATCCAGCAAAATCAACAGGTTATTGATTCCTGCATGCGCAGGAATGACAGAACCCGGTACTCTCAAGTCTTGAGGAGTGTGCCGCAAAAACCATCTCTCACGAAGGGTAAGAGGTGAACCGCACCGCCTTACCCCGGCGAAACCCGTGAATCCCCCTGCGGTGAATCACCGGCGCCCTCCAGAATACCGAGCTGGCGCCTGAGCGCCTTCTGGTCCACGGGTTTCACCAGGGTATCGTCGAAGCCCATGGCCAGGCATGCCTTGAGATCGTCCGCGGTGCTGAGGGACGGCACCAGGGCAACCACGCGGGTGCGTTGATCCGGCTCTTCGTTGGCGCGGATGCAGGCGATCACATCATCGATGTCGGAACGGGTGATATTGCAGTTGATGAACACCCGTTCGAAATACCTGCGCTGCACCACGTTGATGGCCTGGGCCTTGTTGCAGGCCACGCACACGCTGTAATCCAGCGCCTGCAGCATGCCGGAGATCACCTTCCGGTCATTGATGTCCGGCTCGAACAGCAGCACATTGTTCTGAAAACGCGACTTGCCCGCCGCCAGATTGTGCCGGGTGATGAGCAGGTCGGCATCCTCCTCCTGCTGGACCACGGCCGATACGCACTCCAGCAACTGGGATTCATGAACGGGGGTGGTCAGATAGCCCCGGATCCCCACACTGCGCACTTCCTCGCTGTCGCCACGGTAGCCGGTACTGGTCAACATGATCATGCGCACGCCCGCCAGGCGGTCGTCACTGTTCACCGTGCGCGCCAACTGCAGGCCGGTCATACCTGGCAGTATGCGATTGAATATCATCACCTGGTAGGGCTCCCCTTCCGCGGCGCGCGTACACAACTGCTCCAGGGCCTGCGCGCCATCGGCCACCGTATAGACCTTCATGCCCACGGATTCCAGCAGATGCTGCTTGGACTCCCTCGCCGTTTCGCTGTCGTCGACGATCAAGGCGCGCACATCCCTCAATTCCCCGTAACTCGTCTCGCGGGGCCCCGGCAGCTCGGCGCGCTTGGTGAAGTGGGCCGTGAACCAGAATTCACTGCCCACGCCCTGCCTGCTCTCGACCCCGATCTCGCCACCCATCATTTCCACCAACTGCTTGGAAATGGCCAGGCCCAGTCCGGTGCCGCCATAACGCTGGGTCAGGGCCCCGCCCACCTCCATGAAGGATTCGAAAATACGCTGCTGATCGCCCGGCGAGAGACCCACGCCCGTATCCCGCACAGAGAAACGCAGGGTGATATCGTCCACGGATTCATCCACCTTGGACACTTGAATCACCACCTCGCCACGGCTGGTAAACTTGATGGCGTTATCCACCAGATTGACCAGCACCTGGCGCAGGCGCGCCGGGTCGCCACGCAGGGACATGGGCAGGTCACAGGGCAGGAGATAGACGAGGTTGATGCGCTTGGCCGCGGCCGCCTTGCGCAGCATCTGGGTGACGAAATAAATGGTGCGTTGCAGATCGAAATTGATATCCTCGAGGCTGAGCTTGGCGGCCTCGATCTTGGAGAAATCCAGTACGTCGTTGATAATGGTCAACAAGGACTTGCCCGCTTCCAGGATCTGATCGACATGTTTCTTCTGCCCGGGATTCAGGCCGGTATTGAGCAGGACATGACTCTCCCCCAGCACCTTGTCCAGCGGGGCGCGGATCTCATGGCCGATGTTGGCGATGAATTCGAACTTGTTACGGGATGATTCCAGTATGGCGTCCCGCGCCTCCTTCAGTTCCTGCTCCGCGCGTTTGCGCCCGGTGATATCCCGCACGATACCGATAAACAGATTGGTGCCCTCGATACGCACCTCGCTGACATCCAGCTCCATGGTAAAAGTCGTGCCATCCTTGTGCCTGCCAAGCACCTCACGTCCTTTCCCGATAATCTTTTTCTCCCCGGTCGCGAGGTAATCACGAAGATAATCATCGTGCTCCGTATGATAGGGATCGGGCATCAGCATATTGACGTTCTGGCCGATCACTTCCTCCGCGGCATAACCGAATATCTTCTCTGCCGCGGGGTTGAAAGACTCGATAACCCCCTGTTCATCGATGGTGATGATGCCATCCAGGGCATTGTTCACCACGGCCTGGATACGCCGCTTGCTCTCGCGCAATTCAGCGGCCTTGTTCTTGGTCTCGTTGAGGGCCGCCTGCTTCTCCGAATACAACACCGCCAGACGGCGGGACATGGTGTTGAAAGCCCGCGCCGTCTGCGCCAGCTCCCCCTCCCCGGACACTGACAACTGATAACCGATATCGCCGGAGGCAATCCGCCGCGAAGCGTCCCGCAATATCTTCAACTGGCGGGCAAAGTAATTCCCCAGCATGAGGGCGATCACCAGACCGATGGCAATGCCGATGACCGAGATCGTTGCGGTCTGCCGGCGCGCGGCGATCATCACGTTTTCTATGGGAGTGGTGGAAAACCCCATCTGCAGGTGACCGATCACGATACCCTCATCGGTAATCTCGGCCGACACATCGAAAATGCCGTCATCGACATCCTCCACCAGGAAATCCTCCTCGAAGGGCCGCGCCAGGGACTCGGGATTGCCCAGTTCCATGATCACCCCGCTCTGATCACTGATCCTGATATAGTCCGCCCCCGATTGCACCAGGATGTCATGCAGGACGCCCTGCAGAGAAGCCAGGTCGGATCCCAGGACGGGGCGCTTGATCAAGGCGGCGGTGACGGTGGACGCCGAGAAGGCATGCTTGCTCAACTCCACCTCATTGGAGGTGCGCAGAAACTGAAAATTGCTCCACACGACGACCAGCAGCATCAGGACCTGTACGAGCAGTATGCCGAGAATGATTTTCAGGCGAAATGACATGTCTAAGATCTGCTAACCACGAAAAACCTGGCCCTGTCAGTGGATTCAAGCGCCCAGCAGCGCATTTGAAGGCCTGATAGAGTAGCCACACTCCCCGGACAATTCAACTGCGAATGAAAGGGAAAAGAAGAAAAACGCTGACCCGCGCCGCGAGGGCGGAACACGGGAGCCCCCCCGTGACAACAGGACGCCCCGCCGCCGGCTGCAAGCATGCCGTACGCGTGATATCATTATGATACAGCTGAACGGGGTACCAGCCGATCCTGACACGGAAAGACACAAGGGGAAACATCATGAGAAACCACCTGCGCCCGCACACCGAAACATTGTTGCCCGTCCTGGCCGCCTTCATCCTCCTTCTCCCTGGCCCCGCCCTGGCGGAAGACGATATTTTTGACCCTGATGCAGAATATTCCGCAGTCCGTGTCATCAAGGTTGACGAAGGGGAAGCGACCATGCGCGTCTTCCATACCAGGGACAAGGAGCGCTTCGTAGTGGATGGTGGGGAGCAAAGCATGACCATGATCACCCGCCTCGACAAGCAGATAAGCTGGATTCTCATACCGGATGAAAAAATGTACATGGAAATCCCCCTGGACCAGGCATCGGACCAGATAGCGGGAATGGGGTTCGGCCAGGAAGCGGAACTCAGGCTGGAGGGCGATATACCTGAAAATTTCAAAAAAGTCGGCACCGAGACCATCGCCGGCCTCGAGACCACCAAGTACCGGGGAGAAATCGAGGACGATGACACGGGAGGGAGCGGAACGGCAACCTACTGGGTCACGGATTCGGGCATCGTGGCGAAAATGGAGTATGAAGGCGTCGATGAAGACGGCAAACCGCAAAAGATGGTCATGGAACTGCGCGAACTCAAGATCGGCAAGCAACCCGCCAAACTGTTCGAATTACCCGCCGATTACGAACCCATGCGCCTGAATTTCGGCCCGGGTGCGTGGGGCATGTTCGGCGACGTGCAAGGGGACGCCGCAGCAAGCTCACAGCCGCCCCCTCGAATGAGCCAACAAGGTGAAGATGAACAGGAAGACTCGACGGATATCGTCTCCGACATCACCAGGGAGGCTGGCGACGAAGCCAGAAATTCCGTGACGGATGAGGTGAAACGCTCGGTGCGCGACGCGGTAAAGGGTTTATTCGGCAGGTAATCCGGCCCGCTGCGGGAGGCATCCCGCCCTCCAACTCCAGACCGTTCCCCAGCCACAATCCCGAGACTGTCATTGAATGTCCGCTTCAGGTTATCATATAGGAGGATGGGACAACGGCGCGCCGGGGGCGCGGAATTGACAGCCCCCTGTCAGGGACATATTATTAACCCAGCAACCATATATATCGTATTCAGCCATTGCGTGCCGGTTCGCTGCAAGGCGGCGAAAGGCCGCTGTAGTCATTCTACAGCAAATTTCGCCAACGCAGTCAGCGGGCCGGCGCGCAATGGCCTGTCCTTTGATTTCAATCTGTTAGGGACTTCAGGCCTGCGCCGGCACCGCGTTGCGGCGCTTGCCAATGGAATGACCATTGCCTGCGCACCGCGCCTTGTTCCAGCACAGGCCTGAAGTCCTGAATACGATATATATGGTTGCCGGGTTAATAAATAGCGGAATTACAGGCCAGGCCCTTTTCATGACGACCCCTCAAAGCTATCCCTTGCTGGAAACCATTGACTCTCCGCGACAATTACGCGCGCTCGCGCGCGCCGAGCTGGAAACGCTGGCCGATGAACTGCGCCGCTTCATCATCCACTCCGTCGCCGAAACCGGGGGGCACCTGTCATCCAGCCTGGGCACGGTGGAACTCACCATCGCCCTCCACTACGTCTTCAACACACCGGACGACCGCCTGGTATGGGACGTGGGCCACCAGGGCTACCCTCACAAGATCCTCACGGGGCGCCGCGAGGCCATGGCGGGCATCCGTCAAAAGGGAGGAATCTCGGGCTTCCTGAAACGCAGCGAGAGCGAGTACGATTGTTTTGGCGCCGGCCATTCCAGCACCTCCATCAGCGCCGCCCTGGGCATGTCCATCGCCATGGCCAGGCAGAGCAACCCCGGCCGGGTCGCCGCCATCATCGGCGACGGCGCCATGACGGCCGGCATGGCCTACGAGGCCCTCAACCATGCCGGGCACGTACACTCCGACCTGCTGGTGATACTCAACGACAACGAAATGTCCATCTCGCCCAATGTGGGCGGCATGTCCAACTACCTGGCCAAGCTCCTCTCCGGCAAGCTCTATTCCACCATGCGCGAGAGCGGCAAAAAGGTCCTCCGCGCCATGCCGCCCGTCGCCGAACTCGCCCGCCGCGCCGAGGAACACATGAAGGGCATGGTGATCCCCGGCACCCTGTTCGAGGAACTGGGCTTCAACTACATCGGCCCCATCGACGGCCACGACATCGATACCCTGGTGACCACGCTGCAGAACCTCTACACGCTCAAGGGACCGCAATTCCTCCATGTCATCACCAAGAAGGGCAAGGGCTACCCGCCCGCCGAGGACAACCCCTGCGCCTTCCACGGCGTGACGCCCTACGACCCCGGCAATGGCAACATGCACAAAAAGGCCAAACAGCGCGGCAAGGCCTACACCGAGGTCTTCGGTGAATGGCTGTGCGACATGGCGGAGGCCGACGAGCGCCTGCTGGGCGTCACCCCCGCCATGTGCGAAGGCTCGGGCATGGCGGAATTCGCGCAGCGTTTTCCCGGGCGCTTCTTCGATGTCGGCATCGCCGAACAGCACAGCATCACCCTGGCCGGCGGCATGGCCTGCGAGGGCATGAAGCCGGTGGTGGCCATCTACTCCACCTTCCTGCAGCGCGCATACGACCAGTTGATCCATGACATCGCCCTGCAGAACCTGCCGGTGATGTTCGCCATCGACCGCGCGGGCATCGTGGGTCCCGACGGGGCCACCCACGACGGCGTCTTCGACCTCAGCTTCCTGCGCTGCGTCCCCAACATGGTCATCATGGCCCCCACGGACGAGAACGAGTGCCGCCTCATGCTGACCACGGGCTTCCGCCACGACGGCCCCAGCGCCGTCCGCTACCCCCGCGACACGGGGCCGGGCGCCCCGCTGCAGCCATCCCTGGAAACCATCGCCATCGGCAAGGGCGTCGTGTACCGGGAAGGCCGGGAGACCGCCCTGCTGGTCTTCGGCAGCCTGCTGCACGAGGCCCTGCGGGCCGCCGAGCAAATCGACGCCACGGTGGTGAACATGCGCTTCGTCAAGCCCCTGGATGAAGGCCTCATCGATGAAATGGCCGCTCAACACAGCCTGCTGGTCACCATCGAGGAAAACATGATCGAGGGAGGCGCCGGCAGCGGCGTCAACGAATACCTCAACAGCCGGGGCGTCAACCCGCCCGTCATCAACCTGGGCCTGCCGGACCGCTTCGGCGGGCACGGCAAGCGCGGGGACCTGCTGGCGGAATGCGGGCTCAACACGGCCGGCATTTTACGGGCCGTCAACGGCCATTTCTCGCGACATCCGGGCAGCGGTCTCCCTGCCAGCATTAATTCCTACTAATTTACTCTGTTTTTCAGCTATGCTACCCTGCTATACGCTTAAGGTGATACTGGATTTCGCGGCCGCCCACCAGTTGCGGGACTACCCCGGCGAGTGCAGCCGCCTGCACGGGCACAACTGGAAGGTGGAGGTTGAAGTGACCGCCAACACCCTGGATGACGCGGGCATGGGCCTGGACTTCAAGACCATCCGCCGGCATGCGCGCGCGGTCACCGACCAGCTCGATCACCGGCACCTGAACGAACTGGAGCCCTTCGCCACGGTCAACCCGACCGCCGAGAATATCGCGGCTCACATATACCGGGAACTGCAAGCCCGCCTGAATGACGACCGCGTACGCGTCAGCGCCATCACCCTGTGGGAAACCGAACGGGCCTGCGTACGCTACACGGAGGAACACTGACATGAGCACACTCACGGCCATCGCCGACGTCCAGAACACGCCTGACAC
This sequence comes from Gammaproteobacteria bacterium, assembly GCA_026982565.1. Lineage (GTDB taxonomy): Bacteria > Pseudomonadota > Gammaproteobacteria > SZUA-140 > SZUA-140 > SZUA-140. The sequence continues at coordinate 2,060 of JALSGV010000029.1, read as the reverse complement.
GCGCAATCTGCCCATCGACAAAGTGGGCATCAAGAACATCCGCCATCCCGTGCGCGTCCGGGACCGCAGCGCCGGGGAGCAGCACACCATCGCCACTTTCAACATGTACGTCAATCTGCCCCACAACTTCAAGGGCACCCACATGTCGCGCTTCGTGGAATTGCTCAACACCCATGAGCGGGAGATCACCGTCAACACCTTCAAGGACATCCTCACCAACATGCGCACCACCCTGGATGCGGAGTCCGGCCATATCGAGATGAATTTTCCCTATTTCATCAACAAGACCGCCCCCATCTCGGGTGTGCAGAGCCTGCTGGACTACGACGTGACCCTGGTGGGCGAGGTCACTGAAAAAGAGGTGGTGATGACCATCCAGGTCGTCGTCCCCGTCACCAGCCTGTGCCCCTGCTCCAAGGAAATCTCGGATTTCGGCGCCCACAACCAGCGCTCCCACGTCACCGTCACCGCGCGCACGCGCAGCTTCGTGTGGATCGAGGACCTCATCGATGTCGTGGAAGAACAATCCTCATGTGAAATCTACGGACTGCTCAAGCGGCCGGATGAAAAATTCGTCACGGAAAAGGCCTATGAAAACCCCAAGTTCGTGGAAGACATGGTGCGCGACGTGGCCGCCCGCCTCAACAAGGACCCCCGCATCGACGCCTACCGCATCGAGTCCGAAAACTTCGAGTCCATCCACAACCACTCGGCCTACGCCCTCATCGAAAAGGGCTTCTGACCCCCCTTCCTTACCAGACGATCCTCTCGACACCCTCGAAGGTCAGCTCGCTGCCGTCCGAGAGGGTGATCACGCCGGCCGTCTCGGGCCCCAGATCCAGGGCGCCGCTGGCCAGATCATACTGCACATCGTTGCCGTTGACCGTAATTGACCAGGGATTCGAGGGATCCGCGTTGGGATCGGCAGTGGCATCCAATTGAATGGAATCCGTCCAGCCTGAGCCTGTCCCGCCATTGAAGTAGTCATTGCCCTCGAAGGGATTGAAGACATAGGTGTCTGAACCGTCGCCGCCCGCCACGCTGTCGTTACCGGCCGACCCGGTGATGATGTCGTCCCCCCTGCCCGCATCGATCAGCTCGATATTGCTGATATCAGGCCCCTGAGAGAAATCCAGAACGTCATTGCCACTGGTTCCCAGGATCTTGTCAAAGCCCGCCCCGCCGTCGATGGCCTCCACGCTGGTCAGGTTGGAAAAATTCGAATCCACCCGGATGGTGTCATCGTTATCCGATCCCTGTACGATGTCAAAACCCGCGCCGCCGTCGATCTGGTCCAGGCCATCGTCGCCATTCACATAGAACACGTCATCGCCACCGCCGCCGCTCAGGGTGTCGTTGCCAACGCCGCCCTCGATGGTGTCCGCGCCCGCCGTGCCGATCACCGTGTCGTCGCCGCTTCGCGCATCGATGATTTCAATATTGCTGATGGCGGGGCCCAGGTTGAGGTCCAGGTAATCGTTGCCGGACGTAGCCAGGATCTTGTCAAAGCCCGCCCCGCCGTCGATGGCCTCCACGCTGACCAGGTTGGCGAAATTCGACTCCACCCAGATGACATCGTCGCCACCACTCCCCTGTACGGTATCCATTCCCGCGCCGCCGTCGATCTGGTCCAGATCATCGTTGCCATTCACATAGAACACGTCATCGCCACCACCGCCGCTCAGGGTGTCATTGCCACGGCCGCCCTCGATGGTGTCCGCGCCCGCCGTGCCGATCACCGTGTCGTCGCCGCTTCGCGCATCGATGATTTCAATATTGCTGATGGCGGGACCCAGGTTGAGGTCCAGGTAATCATTCCCGTTCGTGGCCAGGATCTTGTCAAAACCCGCCCCGCCGTCGATGGCCTCCACGCTGGTCAGGTTGGCGAAGTTCGACTCCACCCGGATGACATCGTCGCCACCACTCCCCTGTACGGTATCCATTCCCGCGCCGCCGTCGATCTGGTCCAGCCCGTCGTTGCCTCTCACATAGAACACGTCATCGCCCCCGCCGCCACTCAGGGTGTCGTTGCCAGCGCCGCCCTCGATGGTGTCCGCGCC
>JALSGV010000028.1 GCA_026982565.1 Gammaproteobacteria bacterium | reverse complement strand
CGAAGGCAACCATCTCCACGCCTACCACATGCTGGGCGCAAATGTTCGTACCGTAGACCAGATCCACGGCACCCTGTTCGTTACCTGGGCGCCCAATGCAGAGCGTGTCAGCGTAGTAGGCGATTTCAACGCATGGGATGGCCGCCGGCATCCCATGCGCGTGCGCGGCGGCAGCGGTCTGTGGGAATTGTTCGTCCCGGGCATCGAGCCGGGCGCCCTGTATAAATTCGAGATCCGCAATCGTCACACCGGCAGCATCCTGCTCAAGGCCGATCCCTATGCCCGACGTTTTGAACTGCGCCCCCAGACGGCCGCCATCGTCACTGCCGAATCCGAATACCAGTGGAACGACGGCGAGTGGCTTAAGGCGCGCGCCGCCAACGACTGGTTGCATGAGCCCCTGTCCGTATACGAGGTGCATCCCGGTTCATGGCAAAAAGAAGCCAACGGGGAATTCCTCAATTACCGGGAACTGGCCCACCGGCTGGCACCCTATGTCAAGGAGATGGGCTTCACCCACATCGAACTGCTGCCCATTACCGAGCATCCCTTCGACGGTTCCTGGGGCTATCAGACCACGGGCTACTTCGCGCCCACCAGCCGCTTCGGCACGCCCGACGACTTCCGTTATTTCGTCGACTACTGTCATCAGCACGGCATCGGCGTGCTGCTGGACTGGGTGCCGGGACACTTTCCCAAGGATGCCCACGCCCTGGCCCGTTTCGATGGAACGGCGCTGTATGAACACGAGGATCCGCGGCGCGGTGAACACCGCGATTGGGGTACGCTGATTTTCAACTACGGGCGCAACGAAGTGAAAAACTTTCTCATCTCCAGCGCCCTCTACTGGCTGGACGAGTTCCACCTCGACGGCCTGCGGGTGGATGCGGTGGCCTCCATGCTCTATCTCGACTACTCGCGCGAACCCGGAGACTGGACACCCAATATCCATGGCGGCAACGAGAATCTCGAGGCCCTCGACTTCCTGCGTCAGCTCAACCAGCTGACCCATGAGCATTACCCCGGCACCCTCACCCTGGCGGAAGAGAGCACCTCGTGGCCCATGGTGTCGCGGCCCACCTGGCTGGGCGGGCTGGGGTTCAGCATGAAATGGAACATGGGCTGGATGAACGACACCCTGGAATACATGAGCTACGACCCCATCTACCGCCACTATCACCACGACAAGCTGACCTTCAGCCAGTTGTATGCCTACACGGAGAACTTCATGCTGCCCTTCTCCCATGACGAAGTGGTGCATGGCAAGAGCTCCCTGCTGTACAAGATGCCCGGCGACGAGTGGCAGCGCTTCGCCAATCTCCGCCTCCTCTACAGCTACATGTATACCCACCCCGGCAAGAAACTGTTGTTCATGGGCTGCGAGTTCGGGCATGGCAGGGAGTGGGACCACGAGTCGGCCCTCGACTGGCACCTTCTCGACTATCCACTCCACCGGGGCGTCAAATCCGTGGTCACGGATCTCAACCATCTCTACTGCAATGAACCCGCCCTGTACACCTACGACTTTGAAATGCAGGGCTTTGAATGGATCGACTGCCACGACTCCTCTCAGTCCATCGTGAGCTATCTGCGCCGCAACGGCACCCATATCGTCGTGGCCGCCCTCAACTTCACCCCCGTGCCGCGGGAGAACTACCGCCTGGGCGTGCCCTATGCCGGCAACTACCGCGAGATATTCAACTCGGATTCAGAATATTACGGGGGAAGCAACATGGGCAACCAGGGACTGCTGAGGGCGGAACCCATTCCCTGGATGGGACGGCCCTACTCCATCGACATTACCCTGCCGCCGCTGGCCTGCGTGATTTTCAAGCCGGGGTAGGCCGGGGGGCCTAAGTCAGACCTGCAGAAAATACAGCCCGCAGGCCAGCGAAACGGGGTACAACCACTGGTAGACAGGCGGGGCACCGCAAACCACCAGTTCGATGGCGTGACACGGCGCCTTTTCCGCGCGTTCGGCAACCCGGGAAAACGCCTCCGAGGAAAAGTGACCGACAAGCTGTAACGAACGCGCCTTTCCCCTGATGGAGGTCAGCACGTGACGCACCATGTCCTGCACCTCGGCGAGGGAATCCATCACCAGTATCATGCGCACCGCCAGACGTTCATGGGAGACACCCACCCGGGACAACGGGCGGGCCATCCAATGAATGGCGGCGAACAACTCCTCCCGGGTGGAAGTGCGCAGCAACAGATTGACGGCCAGAATGATAAGCGCCAGGGAACCTGCCCGCATGACGCCGGTTTCCACTCCCTGCCACGTCGGCAGCCAGGCAGGGTCCAGGGAAAACCCGGCCAGCCACAGAGGCTGCCCGGGGGTGAACCAGAAAAAAAGTATCATGATGGAGAGAAAAAACCAGCGCATGCGCCGCATCATGGTCCACGCCGTCCTGAAATGCCCCCTATCGATCAATATATAGAAAGCGGCCAGGAAGGCCGCGGCAACGAGCAGGCCCGTCAAATCCACCAGGGAAATCAGGGCGGCAAAGACCAGAAAGGAAAATATGCGAATGACGGGATGAATCATGGTTTCATTATATAGGTGTGAGACGTGGAGCGTGAAATGTGAAGCGGTCCCGTCTCACGCCTCACCCTTCACGTCCAAGGCTTCACGCAATCAGCCGGATCAGCTCTTCCGCCTCACCCTTCTGGTCGTTGCTGCCTTCGGCAAGCACCTCGTCCAGAATACCGCGGGCGCTTTCCTGGTCACCCATGTCGATATAGGCGCGGGCCAGGTCCAGCTTGGTGCTGATCTCGTCCTCACCGGAAATCAGTTCCGGCTCATCCTCGAAATCAACATTCAAATCTTCTTCATTGACGGCGCTGGCCAACCAGTCGATGTCGGCTTCCAGGGCATCGGGAATGGCTGTCTCATTTTTCTTGTCCTGGGTGTCGCCGGGCTGACCGGTTTCTTCGGCGCCCAGATCGAAGGTCAGCTCCTCGGATGCAAAACGCAATTCCCGCGCAGCGTCCTCCAGTCCTGACTCAGCAGTTTCCCGTCCTGCCTCTCCAGCCCCGTCATCCTGCCCCAGGTTCTCGGCGTCCGCCTCCAGCGCCGCTTCGAATTCATCCAGCCCGTTCTTGTGGGCTTCCATGGTCAGATCACCCGGCTCATCGTCCAGCTGGGCAAAGGGGCTGGATTCACCAGTTTCTTCCCGAGTAGATATCTGCGCTTCAGCAGAGGTTCCCACCTCATTGTCCAGATCCAGTTCCAAGTCGAGATCGTCAGCGATTTCGTCAGTCTGCGGCATTTCCGCCACCTGCCTTGTCCGCTCATCACTCTCGCTGTCCGAAATGGAAATGTCATTCCCTGGATCACTTTCACCCAATAGTGAGAAGGCCTCATCGAGGTCGGCGTTTTCCGGATTGTCCACCCGGCTGTCGGCCTCTGGCGTCTCAGGCCTGACCTCGCCCGATTCCGCATCGAAAGAGGAAAGATCGTCTGCAAGGTCGAAATCCAGGGTTCCGGCATCTTCACCGCCCGCCGCCTCATGCTCGGACTGGGCCTCATCGTCCGTCACCTCGCCGTCACCACCGAAGAGCGGATGGTCACTCGCCAGTTGACGCCCCATCTCGACCACCTTGCCCCAGGTCTCGCCACCTTCGGATCCCAGGCTGGCATAGAGGCTCTCGGCCTGCTCCACGAAGGCATCCAGATTCTCGTCCGCTGCGTAGACCTCCAGCAGTTTGAGAATATAGTCCTGGCGCTGGGGCGACTGCTCGATGGCTGACTTGAGCAATTCCTCCGCCTTGTCGAAACGGCGATAGGCCAGGTAGACGTCCGCCTCCGCCAGAGTATCGATCTCATCGTCATCCGCCTGAAAGATATCCAGACCGCTGTCAGCGGACCCGGTGGTCTCCATGCCATCGCCTGCGCCGGCCTCCATGGCGGCGGCAACACCGGCTCCGGTCATGGCAGCGGCGGCGGCAACCTGGGAATTGTCCTCTCGCTTGCGGCCCTCGGTTACCGGCGCCTCATTCTCATGGACTTCTTCCATGTATTCCTCGAAGTCCATTTCAGCCGCATCGCGCCGCCGGCGTATGAAGATCCACGCCATGATCAGCAGCACAATGACGATGGTTACGGCCACACCCAGCAGTGTGGGGTCATCGAGAATGGTTGCAATCAGGTCAGGCGCCGCCGCCTCGGGTGCTGCGGCAGGGGCAACTACGGGGGCAACGGCCTGCTTGTCAGCCGGCTTGAGGTCAGGCGCCGCCGCCTGAGGCGTTTCCCCGGCAGCGGCTTCAGCAGTGTTATCCTCGACAGCAGCTGCCGACCCGCTTTCCCCTTCCTGCGCTGCGGCAGTGGCAGTGGCAGCGGCGGCGCCAGCGGCATCACTCTGCAACGCGGCCAGGGTGTCGCCGCGCAGGGTCAACAGACGTTGCATGGAAGCAATCTGCTCTTCGAGCGCCATAAGACGCGCCTTCAATTCCATATTCTCCTGGCGGCTGATCTCGGAATTCTCCAATGCCAGGGCCAGTTCACCGCGCAGGGCATCCACGCTGGCTTGCGGCGCAGCCCCCTGGGCGGTGCCGTCGGAGACGCCTTCCAGGGCAGCACCTTCGCCACTGGCGTCGGGCGCCACCAACTTGAGGCGCGGACCGCTACTGGCGCTGCTGCCGGGCGCGCCCGCGGCCGCCGCGGCCTCTTCAGCGCCAAGAGCGCGCGGCGCAGCCTGGGAGGCGCGCTGCCCCTTGGCATCGAACCATTCATCGTTCTGGCGACGGATCTCACGCTCGGCCTCGACCGCGCTGATCTCCGCTATCTGTCCGATATCGGGAATGCGCAGCACATAGCCGGCTTTGAGATAGTTGACGTTGTTATTATAGAATGCGTCCGGGTTGTTCCTGAGCAGGGCCATCATCACCTGCTGCACCGTGACGGAGTCGTCGGGGCGCATCTGTTTGGCGATGGACCACAGGGTGTCGCTGCGGGTGACATTGCCGTAACTGAGTTCCCCATCGTGGCGCACCACGCTTGGGCTTCCGCCTGATTCTTGCACAGGCTGCGCCTGCGTCTTGTCTGTTGAGGCAGATACCGGAGCGGCAGACGGCTGAACCGCGCCGGCCACCGGGGTTTCGATCACGGCGCGTCCCTCGTCCAGGAACAGAGGAGGATCCAGGAGTATGGTGTATTCCCGCAGAATATGCCCACCCGGCCAGTTGACCTCAAGGA
>JALSGV010000027.1 GCA_026982565.1 Gammaproteobacteria bacterium | reverse complement strand
TTCTGGCTATATATTGATGGCCTGGTACTACGGCTGTTGCGGCGAGTTTCGGGATGATTATTTGGCATGTAACCGCCCGTTTGCGTTATGAGCCCTGCCGAAGAATTCCTGCTTCCTGCATTCTCTATAGACAGCGCATCTCGCAAGAGTTCCCAAAACTTGCAATCCAGGGCCTGGTTACCATGCCTGTTTCCCGCCGCTGGCCGCTCCAGATTGGAGAGGTCAGGGTGTTCACTGAACTCCCGCATGGCTTTATTGTCTCACTGTTACAGGAAGGCCAGTCAATGTGATGCAGGGATAGGCTGAAGATGCAGCGGGAATGCAAATTCTAGCATATCCGGCACGATGGGGTACGAAAACCGGTGGGACAGGCAATTCACGGGAGGACGGTCAGCTATATTTGAGGTCCTCGATCTGATATAGTTGCACTGTTGCAGGTGGAAGAGCCGATACCCCATCAGGTTATTGGAAAACCACGTAATATCTAATGCAATCAGGTTGATAACCCTTCACAGCAGTAACAGTTTTCTCTCGATGCATCATTCCGGCGCGGAAACACTTCGCGGTCTGCAACAGCGGGACGATGAAGAAACAATCAGCTGAAGACGCGGCTATCGTGGATGATGGCCTGACCAAGCAACTGGAAGCACACAAGTAATACCCTGGTCATTGGCATGGATATGCCGGCAGGAAGCGGGGGAGCGTGCAACGCAGTGTACGGGCTTGCGTTGCGCCATGCCCAGGGATCCGGGGATAACCAGTAGCCCAGGCATAAATAGATTGTAAGTATGACGGTCGAAAAGAATATGCAATGCCAACAGGCGCCGTGTGTGATCCATTGCCTGGCCAATAGCACATTACCAGCCGTTTCTGTATCCCATGATTATTGCGGGAGGAAGAGATGATGTGTCGTGTTCGTGGCCGACGGGGTTGGCGTCATCACCCTTCAGTTCATGTCCTGTGGAGCCTGTTTCTTCTCCTCTTTACGAGTGCCTGGACCCAGGCTGCCATTATTGATGAAAAAGCGCCGGATCTGCATGAGGCCTATGGCAAGCTGCCGCTCTATTTCATTGAGAACCAGGGGCAGCTTGACAAAGCAGTGCGTTATTTTGAAAAAGGCCGGGGACATGATACCTTCTTCACCCGCGATGGGGTCTATCTCAGGCTCGCCCGCCCTGATTCTGACGAGAGCAATGGCCAGGCGCTGCTCAAGCTGGGTTTCATCGGCGCCAACCCCTCCCCACAGATCGAGCCGCTCGACCTCCAGCCAGGCAAGGTCAATTATTTCATAGGGGGGGATCCCCGTAACTGGAAAACAGAGATACCCACTTTTGGCGCTCTGCTGTACCAGGATGTCTATCCGGGCATCGATATCAGGTTTTACGGCAACAACCGCCAATTGGTGTACGATGTCATCGTCGCGCCCGGCGCCGATCCCAATAAGGTCAGATTGAATTACACGGGTATCCGGCATCTCGGCACAAACGCCCGGGGCGAACTGGTCATCGATGTAGGGAACGGGCAGCTCTACCAGAGCAGGCCCTATGTGTACCAGGACATCGATGGGCAGCGCATCGAGGTGGCTGGCCGTTTCAGGATCGATGACCCGGATGCTTTCACCTATGGCTTCGAGCTGGGCAGCTATGACAGGAATCATCCTCTCGTTATCGACCCTGTTATCGATTATTCCACATATCTGGGCGGCAGCGGAACGGACACGGCTTATGGGGTCGCCGTCGATAGTTCCGGGAATGCCTATATCACGGGTGAGACAAATTCCACCGCCGTGGATTTTCCCGTGGTGGGCGGGATCTCTTTAGACAATGCCGGGGCCAAGGACGTATTTATTACCAAGTTCGATCCCACGGGCGGAACACTGATCTATTCCACGTTTTTTGGCGGGGCCAATGACGACATCGCGCGGGCCATTGCCGTCGACAGCGCAGGAAACGTGTTCATTACCGGCTCCACCACCAGTGACAGCCTGAGTTTTCCTACTACTGCCTCCGCGTATCAGGGCACTTTGGGTGGCGGGGCCGTGGGGGATGCCTTTGTGGCGCGAATCAATGCGCAAGGCAGCAGTCTGGATTATTCCAGTTATCTGGGAGGCGGTGGTGGTGAGATTGCCTATGCCATTGCCGTTGACGATGTGGGCGCCGCCTATGTTGCGGGTAAAACAGACTCGGCGGATTTTCCCACCGTTGCTCCGTATCAGGGGGCGGTATCGGGTGTCACCGATGGCTTCGTTGCGCGCTTCGACACAACGCAGTCCGGCGCCGCAAGCCTGGTTTACTCAACTTACCTGGGTGGCGCCGGAGATGATGCAGCCTATGGTATTGCCATCGATGCTGCGGGGAATGCCTATGTTACTGGTGAGACGACATCCCTTGACTATCCCCTGTCCACAAGCCCCCTGAATGGCGTCAATGCGGGAGGTGTGACGGACGCCTTCGTCACCGAGCTGAATCCCACGGGCAATGGCCTGGTTTTTTCCACTTACCTGGGCGGGGGCGGCACGGACCGCGGGCATGGCATCGCGGTTGATGGGAGCGGCGTCTATGTCACAGGCGAAACCTCTTCCACGGATTTTCCCACGGCGGCCCCCATCAATACCGCCAATGCCGGCCTCGTGGATGTTTTCGTCACCAAGCTCAACAGTACCGCTTCGGCCTATGTTTATTCCACTTATCTCGGTGGCGCCGGCACAGATGCAGCCTATGCCCTGGCCGTCGATGGGGCAGGAAATGTCTATGTGACGGGGCAGACGGATTCCTCCGATTTTCCCACTGTCGTACCCCTTTTCGCCACCCTTCAGGGTGGCGTCGACGCCTTCACCAGCAAAATCAATGCGGCGGGCAGCAGTGTGGATTTCTCCACCTACCTGGGTGGTGATGGCAGCGACATCGCCTATGGCATCGCGGTCGATGCGCAGGAAAGCGCCTATGTGGCGGGCCAGACGGGACCCATCACCTCCATCGCCTTTCCCACGGTGAATCCCTACGACAACACACTGGCGGGAACCGATGCCTTCGTGACCAAGATGACAACCACGTCGGCTGATCTCTCAGTCACCAAGGTCGTGGACAACGGTACGCCCATTGAAGGCGACACCATCGTCTATACCATTACTGTGACCAATATCGGCCCCAGTGACGCCACGACAGTAAGCGTGGCGGACCAGTTGCCAGCGGGGGTGACCTATGCGTCGGATGATGGCGCGGGCGCTTACAACAGTGGCACGGGCGTTTGGACCATAGGCGCACTGGCCAACGGCGCCAGCACCACGCTGAATATCACGGCGACGGTGGATGCGGGCACGGCGGGCACGACCATTACCAATACCGCGACTGTCAGCCTGACGGAGACCGATCCCAACGGCGCCAATGACAGCGCCAGCGTGGATGTCACGGTCAGCGCATCTGCCGACCTCGTCATGACCAAGGTCGTGGACAATGCCACGCCCCTTGAAGGCGATACCATCATCTATACCCTTACGGTGAGCAACAATGGCCCCAACGATGCGACAGGCGTCAGTGTCAACGATTCACTTCCTGCAGGTGTGACCTATGTTTCCGATGACGGCGCCGGCGCCTATGCCGGGGGTGTGTGGACCATCGGCAATCTCCTGAATGCGGCGACTGCCACCCTGAATATCACAGTCACCGTCGATGCGGGCGCAGTGGGTACAACTATCAACAATACAGCCACTGTAAGCGGTGCGGAGATTGACCCCGCTGCAGCCAACGACAGCGCCACTGCCAGCATTACCGTGGGCGCGACGGCGGACCTGGCGGTGGCCAAGATAGTGGACAACGCGAGTCCCAACGAGGGCGACAGCATTGTCTACACCATCACGGTGACCAATAACGGCCCCAACGATGCGACCACGGTGAGCGTGGCGGATGCGCTGCCGGCGGGCGTGACCTATGCGTCGGATACGCCCAGCGTCGGGACATATGACAATGTTGCCGGCGCCTGGAGCATCGGCACGCTGGCCAACGGCGCCAGCGCGACGCTGACCATCACGGCGACAGTGGATGCGGGCACGGCGGGGACGACCATCACCAACACGGCGACGGCGAGCACGGCGGACACGGATCCCACGCCCGGCAACGACAGCGCCAGCGTGGCGCTGACGGTGCTGGCGGCCGATCTGGGCGTGACCAAGACCGTGGACAACGGCGGCCCCCTGGAAGGCGAGAACATCACCTACACCATCACGGTGACCAACAATGGTCCCGATACGGCCAACAATGTCATCGTCAACGATCTGCTGCCGACGGGCGTGAGTTATGTGTCGGACACGACGACGGTGGGCGCCTATAACGGCACCACGGGTGAATGGATCGTGGGCAACCTGGCCAATCTGGCCAGCGCCACGTTGACCGTCACGGCGAGCGTGGATACGGGGACCTCGGGCACGACCATCACCAATACGGCCACGGCGGGCGCCACGGAGGGCGACCCGGTATCGACCAACGACAGCGCCAGCGTGGGCATCACGGTGGGCGCGGTGACGGCGGACCTGGCGGTGAGCAAGGTGGTGGACAATGGGAGTCCCAACGAGGGCGACAGCATTGTCTACACCATCACGGTGACCAACAACGGTCCCAACGATGCGACCACGGTGAGCGTGGCGGATGCGCTGCCGGCGGGCGTGACCTATGTGTCGGATACGCCCAGCGTCGGGACATATGACAATGTTGCCGGCGCCTGGAGCATCGGCACGCTGGCCAACGGCGCCAGCGCGACGCTGACCATCACGGCGACGGTGGATGCGGGCACGGCGGGGACGACCATCACCAACACGGCGACGGCGAGCACGGCGGACACGGATCCCACGCCCGGCAACGACAGCGCCAGCGTGGCGCTGACGGTGCTGGCGGCCGATCTGGGGATCACCAAGACCGTGGACAACAGCGGCCCCCTGGAAGGCGAGAACATCACCTACACCATCACGGTGACCAACAACGGTCCCGATACGGCCAACAATGTCATCGTCAACGATCTGCTGCCGACGGGCGTGAGTTATGTGTCGGACACGACGACGGTGGGCGCCTATAACGGCACCACGGGTGAATGGATCGTGGGCAGCCTGGCCAATCTGGCCAGCGCCACGTTGACCGTCACGGCGAGCGTGGATACGGGGACCTCGGGCACGACCATCACCAATACGGCCACGGCGGGCGCCACGGAGGGCGACCCGGTATCGACCAACGAC
>JALSGV010000026.1 GCA_026982565.1 Gammaproteobacteria bacterium | reverse complement strand
TTCAGGCCTGCGCCGGCACGGCGTTGCGGCGCTTGCCAATGGAATGACCATTGCCTGCGCACCGCGCCTTGTTCCAGCACAGGCCTGAAGTCCTGAATACGATATATATGGTTGCCGGGTTAATAATAGCCACAGTGTGGAAAGACGCTTGGAGTGAGGTATCATAGGATGTAACAGATCGAACTTCTCTACGCAATGGGGATTTCCTTGAGATTTACATTGAGCGCAATGTCCATGCTTGCATTGTCTGCTGTGGCCGCCGTGCCCGTAGTAGAGGATGGGCCTGTTGCGCCACGGATTTCGGAGCTGGAGGTGACGCCTGTTACAGGCTCGTGGGATACTTCCTATACCATTGTTCTTAGAATAACCGACCCTCAGGGGGCTGAGGACATCGTTGCGCTGCTCTACCAGATTAGGGAGCGGTCTGAACTGATCCAGATCAAGATCAATGACGAAGGGAGGGGCGCTGACCGCGTGGCAGGTGATGGTCTCTTTACCGGAGAGTCGGTGGTGCCTGACACAGCAGCCATAGGGGTGCACCACTTTCAACTTTTCGTCAGAGATCGTGGCGGCCATCAGAGCAATATGCTGCAATACCGCTTTACCGTCGAGCCGGGTCCCCGTCTCATCCCCATATGAAACTCCCTCTTTGCGCCGCTGGCGCAAGAAATTTGACGGTCATAGCCTGAATCTCTATAAACGAATAAGAAGGCCGGGCAACAGGGAGTCCGGCGGATATCGCATATCTCAAATATCGGGGGTCAATCATGGTGTCATATGTCGTTGCTGCAGTCGTAGTCGTGATATTGCTGTTATTGCTGAAGACGTTTTTCGATAGCAAAAAAAGATACGGGGCGGCGACCAATGTCGTATTCGCCAAGTACACCTATGCGAAGCTCAAGAAGGATGTGCAGCAGAAAGTCCATGACCGGGCCCTGGAGATGATACTGGAGTCCGGTGTCAGCACACGTGGTTTTGCCAATGAGGTGGAGCGTTACGGCTGGTACGCGGTGGCCATGGACCAACTGGGCATACCCTCCAAGGTGCCGGAAAACCCCTCCTGGCACAAGGTCGACAATCCCTACGAGGCGCTTCCCGCCAGCAGCTATCTCATCAATGGTGTGACGAAATTCCTGAAGAAGCACTACAATATCGATATCACCATCGATCCGACACTCATTGACGTGGATGAAGAAGATACCGAAAAGAAGCAGGAGTAAAATCCTGCCGGAATATCCACCCTTTTCAGAGGGGATGGTTGCCGGGTAATATGATTTTTCAGGATAAGCCCGCCCCACGCCCTCCCTTGCGCCAGGCCATCAGCGCTGCCTGTCTTGCCGATGAAAGCGACTGTGTGACGGCCTTGCTGCCCCTGGCCCGTCAGGATGACGAGGCCTCTCGCCGTGTGGCCAGGCGGGCCCGGCGTCTGGTTGAGCAGGTCCGCGCCAGGCGGCTTGGCCAGGGCGGTATCGATGCGTTCATGCACGAGTATGACCTTACCTCGCGGGAAGGAGTGGCGCTCATGTGCCTGGCGGAATCCCTGCTGCGTATTCCCGACAATGCGACAGCCGATCAGTTGATCCAGGACAAGCTGGCGGACGCTGACTGGGCGCGTCACCTGGGGCACAGTCACTCCCTGTTTGTCAATGCCTCTACCTGGGGCCTGATGCTGACAGGGCGCATGGTGAGGCTTGAACAGCAGGATATGGACAACATCAGCGGTCTGCTGGGGAAGCTTATCGCGCGTAGCGGGGAGCCTGCCATCCGTCTGGCTCTCAGGCAGGCCATGAGTATCATTGGTCGCCAGTTTGTCATGGGACGCGCCATAGAGGACGCCCTCGCGCGCAGCCGCCAGGAGGAGAATGCCGCCTGTCGCTATTCCTTCGATATGCTGGGTGAGGCCGCCCTGAGCCATGATGATGCGCGGCGTTATTATCAGGCCTATGTCCAGGCGATTTCCGCCCTATCCGACGAGTCTGGCCGGGTTGAAGACATCTATGCCCATTCCGGCATATCTCTCAAATTGTCTGCCTTGCATCCCCGCTACGAGTTTGCCCAGCGCGACAGGGTGATGGCGGAGTTGCTGCCTGTTCTGACGGAACTGGCGCTGCGGGCGCGGGAGGGTGGGGTCAGCCTGACCATCGATGCCGAAGAAGCGGAATGCCTCGATCTGTCCCTGGATCTGTTCGAACAGCTCTGCCGCCATGACAAGCTGGCGGACTGGGATGGTCTGGGGCTGGCGGTGCAGGCCTACCAGAAACGCGCCCTGCCGGTGATACGCTGGTTGGCGGATCTGGCGCGCCGCCGCGGTCGAACCCTGGCCATCCGTCTCGTCAAGGGCGCCTATTGGGATATGGAGATCAAGCGCGCCCAGGAGCGTGGCCTGGAAGGCTATCCCGTCTTCACGCGCAAGGTGGCAACGGACGTTTCCTATCTGGCTTGCGCGCGGGAAATCCTGAGCGCGGGGGGCCTTTTCTATCCCCAGTTCGCCACGCACAATGCCCGTACAATCGCCAGCGTCATCGAAATGTCGGGCGGGGTTGCGCGTTTCGAGTTCCAGCGCCTTCATGGCATGGGGGAGGCGCTTTATGCCGCACTCGCTGAGGAGGCGCCCGCTATTCCTTGCCGGGTCTATGCGCCGGTCGGCAGTCATGAAGCCCTGTTGCCCTATTTGGTGCGGCGCCTCCTCGAAAACGGCGCCAACACCTCGTTCGTCAACCGTATCGTCGATGAATCGACGCCCATTGAGCGCGTGATCGCCGACCCCGTGCGTGAAGTGGAGCGCCTGCGCCAACTGCCCCATCCACGTATTCCGCTGCCACGGAACCTCTATGGAGACGGCAGGCGAAATTCTACGGGCATCAATCTGTACGACAGCCTTGCTGTGGGGGAACTCGCCGCGCAGATGGAAGCGGCCGCGAAAAGGGAGTGGCGCGCCTGTCCCATTGTCGATGGGAAAACTGTTGAAGGTGAAGCGGCGCCCGTGGCGGACCCCGCCAACCGGGCGCGGACGGTTGGCCTGGTGGTCGATGCTGGCGAGGATAGTATCCTGCGGGCGCTGGATAGCGCGGGACAGGCCTTCGGAAACTGGTCCATGACCGCCGTGGATGCGCGAGCTGCCTGCCTGGAGCGCGCCGCCGGCCTGCTGGAGGCGCACCGCGCCGAGTTACTCGCCCTGTGTGTGCGTGAAGGGGGGCGCACTGTGCCCGATGCAGTGGCCGAACTGCGCGAGGCGGTGGATTACTGCCGCTACTATGCCCATTCCGCCCGCTCTTCCATGGCCAGACCGCGCCTCCTCGCCGGGCCTGCCGGGGAGCGCAATTCCCTGGGCTGGGCCGGGCGGGGAATTTTTGCCTGCATCAGTCCCTGGAATTTTCCCCTCGCCATTTTCACCGGCCAGGTGGCGGCGGCCCTGGTGGCCGGCAATACGGTTATCGCCAAGCCGGCCCACCAGACGCCCCTGGTGGCCGCGCGGGTAGTGAGGCTGCTGCACGAGGCGGGAATTCCCGACAAAGCGTTACACTTCCTGCCGGGTAGCGGCGCGGATGTCGGCATGAAACTCGTGGGGGATGAACGCATTGCCGGCGTGGCCTTCACGGGATCGACGATCACGGCGCGCACCATCAATCAGGCCCTGGCCCGGCGGTCCGGAGCCATCCCGGTGTTGATCGCCGAGACAGGCGGGCAGAACGCCATGATCGTGGATAGCAGTGCATTGCCCGAGCAAGTAGTGACCGATGTCATACAATCCGCCTTCAATAGCGCCGGCCAGCGTTGTTCCGCATTGAGGGTGCTGTTTCTCCAGAAGGAGATCGCCCCCCGCGTACTGGAACTGCTCCGTGGCGCCATGAATGAACTGACGGTCGGTGATCCCGCCCTGCTGTCAACGGACGTCGGGCCACTGATCGATGAGGCGGTGCGGGCAAATCTCATGGGGCATGTTGAGCGTATGGATGCAATCGGGCGTTTGCGGGGTGAAGTTCCCTGGTCTGAAGAGCTGACGCAAGGGTGCTTTATGGCCCCCAGGGTCTATGAGATCGATAGCCTGGCGTGCCTGGAAGGGGAGGTTTTCGGGCCGGTATTGCACGTTATCACCTATGCATCCTCCCATCTCGATAATGTTATCGCCGCCATCAATGGCACAGGCTATGGCCTGACGCTGGGAATTCACAGCCGCATCGAGGAAAAGGCCCGCTACATCCAGGCTCGGGTGCGGGCCGGGAATATCTACGTCAACCGCAACATGATCGGCGCTGCCGTGGGGGTTCAGCCTTTCGGAGGAGAAGGCCTGTCAGGTACGGGACCCAAGGCCGGAGGCCCCCATTATCTGCACCGTTTTGCCACCGAGCGGACCTGTACCGTAAACCTGGCGGCGGTGGGGGGCGATGCGGATTTGCTGTCCTTGTAAAGATGTATTTCAATGGGCGCTTATTATCGCGTTTATCATAAGGGAAGCTGATCAATCCGTCATCCCGGCGCAGGTCGGGATCCAGGTCATTGATATTCCTGGATTCCGGCCTGCGCCGGAATAATGATTTTTGAATTAATCAGACCTTCCAGAATTCATATTTCTTCTTGATCGGCTTTCCACCCTTGCGTAGTAAAAAAGGGGGGGGTACACTTTATGCCGGAATAACAAAAATGACATAAAGACCTGGATAATGCCGGCACGCGGGCGCGCCGCCCCGGTGCGCGCCCGGCGGGAATCCAGACGATAAATTTGAGTGATGAATTCGAGGGAATGGCGTTAGGGATGGCGTGTCTGAAAAATGGAATTATCGGGATAGGGGGCCTGCTGCTTATCTTCGCCATGCCGCTGCAGGCAGACTACCTTACGGGTGTCCGCGCCTACGAGAAAGGCGACTATGAGCAGGCTTACGAGGAACTTCGCCCCCTTGCGGAAGAAGGCGATGCTTTTGCCCAGCTCTATGTCGGCCTGATGAATCTATACGGGCAAGGCATGGATCAGAATATCGTCAGGGCCGGGGAGTGGCTGGAGAGATCGGCCCAGGGCGGGTGCCGAATGGCCCAATCGGTTTTCGGGCGTATGTACGAGCAAGGCCTTGGCCTGCCCAAGGACTATACCCTGGCTGCCTCATGGTTTCTCAAAGCGGCCCAACAAGGTTCCTATATCGCCCAATTCAAACTGGGCAAGCTCTACCTTTTGGGCTTGGGTGTGCCGCAGGATGTAGAGGAAGCAGAACACTGGTATACCAAGGCGGCGGAGCAGGGGAGCGTGGCGGCGCAGATCACCCTGGCCAGAAACTATGACCTGGGCGGCCAGTTCAGTCCCGATAGGCAGCAGGCGGAAAAGTGGTATCGGGAATTGGAGAAGCGCGGGTACGACCGGGATCAACTTTATATCATCAACATGTAGCTGCGGTACAAGGCAGCTTATTCCAGGGGATAAGCATACCCCATACATGTCGTGAGGGAATTGCACAGGCAATAGTCTGATACCCCATGCTTTCTGCGTCATTCCCTCGTATTTCCCTGCTTATGAAAATCCCTTGCAGGACGATATATCTGATGGCGCACCGGTAAATGCTTCGATGCCCGATGTCCTACAGATGCCGGATAGATATTGATGACGGTCAAGACACTCATATTTTGTGACCTCTGCAATACACAATGTGTACAGCAGGTGGATCGCCGCAAAAAAATCCGTGAAGAGTCCATTGGGCGCCGGGCGACGGATGCCGGCGCCTGGATCGAAGGGGATGTGGAGACGATCACTGAATATGGCTGGATCGTTACCTCGCGGGACAAGCACATCTGTCCACGTTGTTATCAGCACCACAAGGACGCGGTGTTCTCCCTGTAGCATACTCGTTTACTGCTCAACGATACACTCATGGGTGCTCAAGGAGCGGCCATGTTTGTCCACGGTTTCCAGCCGTACCGTGAAGCCCCACAGGCGCGCCACGTGTTTGAGCATTTCACCCACATTTGAGTGCAGAGGCTTGCGGTTGTACTGGGAGTGCCTGAGTGTCAGGGCGCGATCACCTCTTATATTGACGTTGTAGACCTGGATGTCGGGCTCATTCCCTCCCAGATTGTATTGATGGGCCAGTGACTGCCTTACGCTGCGGTAGCCGCTCTCGTCATGTATGGCGCTGACTTCGAGCTTGCGCTTTCTGTCGTCATCCAGCACGGAAAACAGTTTCATTTCCCTGATCAGTCGCGGTGAGAGAAACTGGGCGATGAAGCTCTCGTCCTTGAAGTTGCGCATGGCGAAATCCAGCGTCTCTTTCCAGTCGCTGCCGGCGATTTCCGGAAACCACTGCCGGTCTTCATCGCTGGGGGATGCGCAGATGCGGCGGATGTCGCTCATCATGGAATATCCCAGGTAATAGGGGTTGAGGCCGCTGTAATGAGGACTGTCGAAGGCGGGCTGACTGATCACATTGGTGTGCGTCTGCAGGAATTCGATCATGAATCCGTCGTGGACCAGACCCTCGTCGTATAGTTGGTTGAGTATGGTGTAGTGCCAGAAGGTGGCCCAGCCTTCATTCATCACCTGGGTCTGGCGCTGAGGGTAGAAGTACTGGGCGATCTTTCTGACGATGCGCACGATTTCACGCTGCCAGGGCTCGAGCAGCGGGGCATGCTTCTCGATGAAATAGAGAATGTTTTCCTGGGGTTCCCGGGGGAAACGGTTTTTTTCTTCCTGTGTTGCATCCTTCTGCTTCGTCGGGATGGTGCGCCACAGATGATTGACCTGGGACTGCAGGTATTCCTCTCTTTCCTTCTGGCGCATGCGTTCTTCGTTGGCGGAGAGGCGGGGTGGGCGTTTGTAGCGGTCGACGCCATAATTCATCAGCGCATGGCAGGAATCGAGAATCAGTTCGACGTTTTCCTCTCCATGGCGCTGTTCGCATTCGGCAATATAGTTTTTGGCGAAGATCATATAGTCGATGATGGCGTCGGCATTGGTCCATGCCCGGAACAGATAGTTGTTCTTGAAAAAGGAGTTGTGGCCGTAGGCGGCATGGGCCAGTACCAGCGCCTGCATCATCATGGTGTTTTCCTCCATGAGGTAGGCGATGCAGGGGTTGGAATTGATGACGATCTCATAAGCGAGCCCCATTTGGCCGCGTTTGTAGCGCTGTTCCACATTCAGGAAATGTTTTCCGAAGGACCAGTGGCGGTAGCCCACCGGCATGCCGACGGATGAGTAGGCGTCCATCATTTGCTCCGAGGTGATGATCTCTATCTGGTTGGGATAGGTGTCGAGACCAAAATCAGACGCGATGCGCGCGATCTCCCGGTTATAGTCCAGGATCAGGTCGAAGGTCCACTCGGATGTCTCGGAGAGAACGTGGCCGGTCATGTTGCTTTTTTCCTGAACAGTCTTCTGAAAACAGGGTAGATGTCCGTCAGTCCATCGATACGCTTGACGGCAAAGTGGCGATGGCTCTCCCTGACGATTTGATATTCATGCCACAGGCGCTGATGTTCATCCGGCATGATTTCCACGTAGGCGAAATACTGCAGCAGGGGGAGGATTTTCTCCGTGAGTATGGCGCGGCAGCGTGGCGAGTCATCGCCCCAGTTGTCGCCATCCGAGGCCTGGGCCGCATAGATGTTCCAGTCATTGGTGGGGTAACGCTCCAGAATGATTTCGTGCATCAATTGCAGCGCACTGGAGACGACTGTGCCCCCCGTTTCCCTGGAGTGAAAGAACTCGTCTTCATCCACCTCCTTGGCGGTGGTATGGTGGCGGATATAGACCACATCGATGCGTTCATACTCCCGGGTCAGGAAAAGGTACAGGAGAATGAAAAAACGTTTGGCGATATCCTTGCGCGTCTCGTCCATGGAGCCGGAAACGTCCATGATGCAGAACATGACGGCCTGGGCCGTGGGTCTGGGTATGTCGGTACGGTTGTTGTAGCGCAGGTCGAAGGTGTCGATGAAGGGGATGGCCGCAATGCGCTTCTTCAACTGCCTGGCCTCATCCTCGAGGTCGGCAATGCGCCCATGCTCATCGCGGCGCCTGGCGTCATCCAATGCCTCCTCCACCTCCTTCAGGCGCCGCAGATGAGGGCCGCGCAGGGCAATGCGCCTGGCCAGGGCGCTTCTCAGTGAGCGCACCACGTTGATGTTGGTGGGGACCCCGTCACGGCTGTATCCGGCGCGCACCTTGCGGGTTTCCACATTGGTGGCCAGCTGGGTCTTTACGAGGTCGGGCAGGGCCAGGTCATCGAAAAAGAAGTTCAGAAATTCCTCCCGTGACAGGGTAAAAACGAAGTCGTCCTCTCCCTCGCCCGAGTTGCTGGCTTTGCCGCCCCGCCCCGCCCCGCCCGATGGACGCTTTATCTTGTCGCCGGCGACAAATTCCTTGTTGCCCGGGTGCACCGATTCCCGCCTTCCGCCCGCGCCATGCCTGAACACCGGTTCCGAGGTGTCGCGGGTGGGAATATTGACCTTTTCACCGCTGTCGATATCCGTAATGCTGCGCTCGTCAATGGATTCCTCGACGGCCTTCTTGATCTGGCGCTTGAAACGCCTGATGAAGCGCCGCCGGTTGACGGCGCTCTTGTTCTTGCCGTTGAGCCTTCTGTCGATTACCTGAACCACGTCAGTTCACTTCAGGTCGATTTGCGGACGCGCAGATACCATTCGGTAAGCAGTTGTACCTGCTTTTCGGTGTAGCCTTTCTTGACCATGCGTTTGACGAAGTCATGATGTTTCTTCTGGTCATCGGCGGATGCCTTGGCATTGAAGGAGATGACTGGTAGCAGGTCTTCCGTGCTTGAGAACATTTTTTTCTCGATGACCTCGCGGAGTTTTTCATAACTGGTCCAGGCGGGGTTCTTGCCATCGTTTCTGGCGCGGGCGCGCAGCACGAAATTGACGATTTCATTGCGGAAATCCTTGGGGTTGCTGATGCCCGCCGGCTTCTCGATTTTCTCCAGTTCCTCGTTCAGCGCATTGCGGTCGAAGTTCTCGCCGGTATCGAGGTCGTGATAGTCCTCATCCTGTATCCAGTAGTCGGCATAGGTGACGTAGCGGTCGAAGATGTTCTGTCCATATTCCGAGTAGGATTCCAGATAGGCCGTCTGGATTTCCTTGCCGATGAACTCGATGTATTGCGGGACCAGGTAGCCTTTAATGTACGACAGGTAACGTTCTTCCACTTCAGGCGGGAACTGTTCCTGCTCGATCTGTTGTTCCAGGACATAGAGCAGGTGCACGGGGTTGGCCGCGATCTCGCTATGGTCAAAGTTGAATACCTTGGAGAGAATCTTGAAGGCGAAGCGCGTGGAAAGGCCATCCATTCCCTCATCGACACCGGAGAAATCGCGGTATTCCTGGTAGGACTTGGCCTTGGGGTCGATGTCTTTCAGGTTTTCGCCGTTATAGACGCGCATCTTTGAATAGATATTGGAATTCTCCGGTTCCTTGAGACGCGACAGGACGGCAAATTGGGACATCATATCCAGGGTGTCCGGGGCGCAGGGCGCATCGGCCAGTGAGCTGTGCTTGAGGAGCTTCTTGTAGATCTTCACTTCCTCCGAGACGCGCAGACAGTAGGGGACCTTGACGATATAGATGCGGTCCAGGAAGGCCTCGTTGTTACGGTTGTTCCTGAAGCTCTGCCATTCCGACTCATTGGAATGAGCCAGAATGATGCCGTCATAGGGGATGGCGGACAGCCCTTCCGTGCCCATGTAGTTTCCTTCCTGAGTTGCTGTCAGGAGCGGGTGCAATACCTTTATGGGGGCCTTGAACATTTCCACGAACTCGAGCAGTCCCTGGTTGGACAGGCACAGGCCGCCCGAGTAGGAATAGGCGTCGGTATCATCCTGGGAAAACTGCTCCAGCATGCGGATGTCCACCTTGCCGACCAGGGAGGAAATGTCCTGGTTGTTCTCGTCGCCGGGTTCCGTCTTGGCGATGGCGATTTGTTTCAGCACGGACGGCTGGAGTTTGACCACCCTGAACTTGCTGATGTCGCCATTGAACTCGTGCAGGCGCTTGATGGCCCAGGGCGACATGATGCCGCTGAGATAACGGCGTGGAATATTGTAGTCCTCTTCCAGGATGGCGGCATCCTCGGTGGGTGAAAACAGTCCCAGCGGCGATTCATTGATGGGAGAGCCCTTGATGGCATAGATGGGGCGCTTCTCCATGAGTGATTTGAGCTTTTCCGCCAGGGAGGATTTGCCTCCTCCGACGGGGCCGAGCAGGTACAGGATCTGCTTCTTCTCCTCCAGTCCCTGGGCGGCATGGCGAAAGAAAGAGACGATCTTCTCGATGGTTTCCTCCATGCCGTAGAAATCCTTGAAGGCGGGATAGATCTTGATGACCTTGTTGGAAAAGATGCGGCTGAGCTGCGGGTCTTTATGGGTATCCACCAACTCGGGTTCGCCTATGGCCAGGAGCATGCGTTCTGCTGCAGAGGCATAAATGGAAGGGTCGGTTTTGCAAAGTTCGAGGTATTCCTGGATAGTGAACTCCTCCTCTTTGGCTTCGTCGAAGCGGGACTGGTAATGATCAAAAATTGTCATGATAACGTCCTCGTCAATTACACACTGGCTTCACATGGTGAGCGCCTGTGACGTTGTTTGTCCCATACCCGATGGTTCTATCCCGTGGGGATAAGATTCCGGGTTTAAAACCTGATACTGAGTGGCTGCAATGAACATGCCACAGTGCTGAGAGTGATGGACTTGTCCATCAGGTCGTGATGCGCTGTTGAATTCACTATGAATGACAGTGGCTTGCCTTGTTTTTCACGGGGTCTACTTTATCCGTGATGGCCAAAGGGTGACATTTAAATGACGCTGTGCGGCGCTTGAAAAGCCGGATTCAACTGCAGGCATCATGGTTATTTGACAGGGACTGCCTTGTCGAGTTCCACCAGTGCCTGACGGACAGCCCCCGGGCGGATGGCTCTGCGGTGGAGGTTCTGTTCAGTAAAGACAATGATTTTTGCAAAATAGGAGAATATTGTTAGGATAGGGGGAGTTTTCTGACAAACGCTAAGTGTCGAGCATGGAAAGGACGGGTGCTTGTTGCGAAAAATATAATAATAGCTATCTCGAAAAGATGACAAAAAACACATAACAACAAATGTCATCTTTGATGGGGCTGAGCATAATATAGAAGGGACTAACGGTATGCCAGATCTGAACAAATCGGTTGTCAAGCTCTCCAAGCGCGCCTATTACCTCATGGGCAGGCGCAGGTACAATGAAGCCGAAAAGGTCTTTCAGGAAGCCTATGCCCTGAATGCCGAGAACGCCTACATACTCGTTGGCCTGGGCGATCTCTATCGCAAGTTGAAAAACTTCCCCAAGGCAATCAAATATTACGACATGGTGCTGGATATCGATCCGGTCAATGTCTTTGCCTTGCGGGGGCTGGGAAACGCTTACCGGGGTATGAAAAAGCCGGAGAAATCCCTGGAATACTGGGACCGCTATCTGCAGTGCAACCGCTACGATACCCATGTGATGGTGCGCATGGCGGACTCCTACAAAAAATTGGGTAAGTATCAGGAGGCAACGGCACTGTATGACAAGGCCATCCAGATTGGGGGAAACGATAAATATGCCTATCTTGGCATGGGCACGCTGCGCTACAAGCTTGGTGATGACGATGCCGCGCTGGCCTGTTTCGAGAAATACCAGGTCTTCGATGAAGACAACGTGGCCGTACTGACCATGCTGGGAAACATCTTCCAGCGCCGCAAGGAATTCGACAAGGCCTCGGCTTACTTCAGGAAGACCATTGAGCTTGATCCCGACAATGTCTTTGCATTATACGGGCTGGGGAATTGTGAGCGCGGTTTGCGGCACTTCGAGGAAGCCATAGCACTATGGCGCCGGGTGCTGGAGTTCGAGCCTGAGAACCAGAATCTCAACACCCGCGTGGGCGATGCCTATCTGTCCCTGGAAAAGCTGGATGATTCCCAGGCCTTTTATGAAAAGAGTCTGGCCCTGGGTTTCGACCCCTATGCCTACCTGGGGCTTTCCAACATATGCCTCAAACGCAATGAATTCGATAAGGCGGCTCACTGCTGCAAGCAGATTATCGAAAAACTGCCGGATAACGCCCGCGCCATAAAACAGTTGTCCCGTATCGACGCGCTCCGCCGCGAGGGGGGGGAGGGTGTGACAGGCGCAGAGGTCAGGGTGTAATATTAACCCGGCAACCATATATATCGTATTCAGCCATTGCGTGCCGGTTCGCTGCAAGGCGGCGAAAGGCCGCTGTCGTCATTCTACAGCAAATTTCGCCAACGCAGTCAGCGGGCCGGCACGCAATGGCCTGTCCTTTGATTTCAATCTGTCAGGGACTTCAGGCCTGCGCCGGCACGGCGTTGCGGCGCTTGCCAATGGAATGACCATTGCCTGCGCATCGCGCCTTGTTCCAGCACAGGCCTGAAGTCCTGAATACGATATATATGGTTGCCGGGTTAATAGCACTGTCTTTGTCAGCTCCTAAGAAACGGATTGTTTCTTGTCGATTGTCTTTGTAGTACCCCGGATTTCTCCAGTTGTGTAATAATGCTCCATGGCTGAAAGCCATTGGCCGTTCTGGCAGCGAAGAAGGCGTGTCATGGCATTGAACTTGCCTTGATAAACCTGTGCGCCCGCGGAAGCAATGACAGACAATAAAATGGATGACCTGAGTGCAGACAACTTTTTTCATCGCTTGCAGATGACATCACATCTGGCGGGTTACAATGCCGCCTACCTGGAAGAACTCTATGAGCGCTATCTGGACGATCCATCATCGGTCAGTCCGGAATGGCGTGGTTATTTCGATGGGCTGAGGCGGTCCGGCGGTCTCCAGCCCGAGGTATCCCACGCCGTGATTCGCGCCGCCTTCATGCGTGGACCAGGCGCCGAATTACCTGATTTTACCCCCATAGATTCTGCGCCACAGGCTGGAACGGCTCCATACGCCCTTCATGAGGAAGTGGCGCATGTCGTCAAGCAGGCCAAGGTCAGCCAACTGGTCGATGCCTATCGCGCGGAAGGCCATCTCATCGCACAATTCGATCCGCTGGGGCTGCGTCCCATTCCCGATCTCCCTATCTTCGATCCAGCCTATTATGGTCTCGAGGAGGATCTGGATACAGTATTCAATTTTGATCTTCAGGCCCAGCCATGCAGCAGACCCCTGCGCGAGATCATCGAGATCCTGCGTTTGACCTATTGCCGTCACATAGGCGCCGAGTATTTACACATTCCCGATGCCGCTGAACGGCAGTGGATTCAGCAGCGGGTGGAACAGTATTACCAGTGGGAGGTCGATCAGGCAATCAAGCGAGGTCTGTTGGGCAGCCTGACCGCCGCCGAAGGACTGGAGCGCTATCTGCATAACAAATATGTGGGGCAGAAACGTTTTTCCCTGGAGGGAGCTGAGAGCCTCATCCTGTCACTGGACGAATTGGTGCAGCGCGGCGGGACGCAGGGCGTCAAGGAATTCGCCATCGGCATGGCCCACCGCGGCAGGCTCAATGTCCTGGTCAATATCATGGGTAAATCGCCCAGCGAACTGTTCGAGGAGTTCGAGGGCAAGGTGGCCCGGAACAAGGAGCGTTCCGGCGATGTCAAATATCATCTGGGGTTTTCCTCCAATATCGAGACGCCGGGCGATGTCGTGCACGTGTCCCTGGCCTTCAATCCTTCTCACCTGGAAATCGTCGACCCCGTGGTCGAGGGTTCCACGCGCGCGCGCCAGGAACGGCGCAAGGACAAGGATGGCTCGCAGGTCGTATCGGTTCTGATCCACGGCGATGCCGCATTCTCCGGGCAGGGCGTGGTGATGGAAACCTTCAACATGTCCCAGTCACGCGGCTATTCCACCAAGGGCACCATACACATCATCGTCAACAACCAGATCGGCTTCACCACCAGCAACCAGAAGGACGCCCGCTCCACCCTGTACTGCAGCGACGTGGCGAAAATGGTGAACGCCCCCATACTGCATGTCAACAGTGACGACCCGGAAGCGGTTTTGTTCGTTACCCGGCTGGCGCTGGACTACCGCATGAAATTCCGCAAGGACGTCGTCATCGACCTGGTATGCTACCGCCGCCATGGCCACAGCGAGGTGGACGAGCCTTCCGTGACCCAGCCCATGATGATGAAAAAAATCAAGAGCCTGCCCACGGCGAGGGAGATCTATGCGCGCCAGCTCATTGCCGAAGGCGTCATCACGGATGAAGTAGAGCAGGCCATGATCGACCGCTATCGCGACACCCTGGATGCCGGGCGCTGCGCCGCGCGCAATGTGCTGGAAAATGACGAGGCGCCCAATTTCGGCCACGATACCTGGTCCCCCTATGTCCATACGGAGTGCATGCTGGAGGCGGATACCCGCGTGGATCTGAGTGTCATACGGGAACTGACGGCCAGGGTCACCAGTCTGCCGCGTGGTTTCGAACTGCATCCCAGCGTTGCCAAGATCTATTCCAACCGCAATAAAATGGCCGCGGGCGCCATGCCTGTGGACTGGGGGTTTGCCGAGACCATGGCCTACGCCACGCTGGTCAATGAAGGTGTCGCCATACGCCTTTCCGGTCAGGACAGTGGGCGTGGCACCTTTTTCCACCGCCATGCGGTCGTGTATTGCCAGAAAAATGGTGACGCCTATGTGGCGCTGCGCCATATCGGTGAGCATCAGGCCAATTTCCTGGTAACCAATTCCCTCTTGTCTGAAGAGGCCGTGCTGGCCTTCGAATATGGCTATGCCACCACGGATCCCAACACCTTGGTATTGTGGGAGGCTCAGTTCGGTGACTTTGCCAACAATGCCCAGGTGGTCATCGATCAGTTCATCAGTGCCGGGGAACAAAAATGGGACCGTCTTTGCGGTCTGGTCATGCTGTTGCCCCATGGCTATGAAGGGCAGGGCCCGGAGCATTCCTCGGCGCGCCTGGAACGCTATCTGCAGCTCTGCGCGGAACGCAACATGCAGGTCTGCTGGCCGACCACCCCGGCCCAGATTTTCCACCTCCTGCGCCGCCAGATGCTGATGAGTTGCCGCAAGCCCCTCATCGTCATGACGCCCAAGAGCCTGTTGCGGCACAAGCTGGCGGTGAGTCCCGTGGATGCCTTCAGCGACGGTGGCTTCATGACGCTCATTCCGGAGATCGACGATCTGCCCGAGAAAAAGGTGCGGCGGGTGATCATGTGCAGCGGCAAGGTGTTCTATGATCTGCTGGAAAAGAGACGCGGCGATCAGCGCGAGGACGTGGCCATCATTCGCATCGAACAACTTTACCCCTTTCCCAAGGAGGCGCTGCGCAGTGAGCTGCAACGCTATGCCCATGCGCGAGAATTCATCTGGTGTCAGGAAGAGCCCATGAATCAGGGCGCCTGGTATTCCATACAGCATAATATCCGTGAAGTGCTGGACCCCAGGTTCGAACTGCGCTACGCAGGACGCCCGCCGTCAGCCTCTCCGGCAGTGGGCTATCCGCTGCTGCACATCAAGCAATTATGCGCCTTTCTGGAAGACGCCATCGGTTCGCCGCTGCAGGAGGCCAAAAAACTGAACGTGGTTAGTTAGAGAAACAAGGGCTGGAATATGACAACGACAATCAAGGTGCCTGATTTTCCTGAATCCGTTACGGATGGAACCATTGTCGCCTGGCACAAGCAGCCGGGTGAACAGGTCAAGCGGGACGAGCCCCTGGTGGACATAGAGACCGACAAGGTCATGTTCGAGGTGCCTGCCCCCGAAGATGGCGTGCTGGAGAAGATACTGGAACAGGAAAACGCCGTGGTCGTTTCCGGGCAGGAGATAGCGGCCATCCGGCCGTTGTCAGGCAGTGAGGCGGCGCAGGCCGCCGCGCCGCCAACCGAGCCGGCGGACAACCATGAGGAGCCTGTCATCACCCCCTCGGCGCGGAAGTTGATCGATGAACAGGGGCTGGACCCCGCCCGGATCAAAGGAACGGGCAAGGGTGGACGGATCCTCAAGGAGGATGTGCTGCGCCATCAAGGCGTGATCGGAGGGGGCGAAGCGGCGCCTGAAAAGGCCGAACCTCCCGTGGCGCCCCCGTCACCCACGCCTGCGCCAGAGGCGCCCGTCCCTGCATCCCCAAGGCGCGCCGGAGCC
The DNA here is from genome assembly GCA_026982565.1 of Gammaproteobacteria bacterium. Classification (GTDB taxonomy): domain Bacteria; phylum Pseudomonadota; class Gammaproteobacteria; order SZUA-140; family SZUA-140; genus SZUA-140. The sequence goes on along the minus strand of JALSGV010000026.1, from coordinate 12,630 downwards.
GGGCGTGAAGAACGGCGTGTGCCCATGACCCGTTTGCGTTCACGCATTGCCGAGCGCCTGGTGGAGGCGCAGCATACGGCGGCCATTCTGACCACCTTCAATGAGGTGGACATGCAGGCGGTGATGGCGCTTCGTCAGAACTACCGCGAAAAATTCGAAAGGGCCCATGGCGTGCGCCTTGGGTTCATGTCCTTCTTCGTCAAGGCCAGCGTCGAGGCCCTCAAGCGCTTCCCCATGGTGAACGCCTCCATTGATGGCGGCGATATCGTCTATCATGGCTATTTCGATGTCGGTGTCGCCATTGGCGCGCCGCGGGGGCTGGTCGTGCCCATATTGCGTGATGCCGACAGCATGTCCGTGCCGGACATCGAGAAAAAGATCATCGAGTACTCGGACAAGGCGAAACAGGGGAAGATCAGCCTTGATGAGATAACGGGGGGTACGTTCACCATCACCAACGGTGGCGTCTTCGGTTCCCTGCTGTCGACGCCTATTCTCAATCCGCCACAGAGCGCCATTCTGGGTATGCACAAGATCGAGCAACGGGCGGTCGTCAGGGAGGGAGAGATAGTCATCCGGCCCATGATGTACCTGGCCCTGTCCTATGATCACCGTATCATCGACGGGCGCGAGGCTGTTCAGTTTCTGGTCACCATCAAGGAGTTGCTGGAGGATCCCGCGCGCATGCTGATCGGTGTGTAAGGGGCCTGCAGGTAATCTAAGGAATCCATCCATGCCTGAAAGATTCGATGTCATCATCATAGGCGCCGGCCCCGCGGGCTATGTGGCGGCCATACGCTGCGCCCAACTGGGCATGAAGACCGCCTGTGTGGACAAGTGGCTGGACGGTAACCAGCAGCCGGTTCTGGGCGGTACCTGTCTCAATGCCGGTTGTATTCCTTCCAAGGCATTGCTGGAGTCGTCCGAGATTTATGAGCAGAGTCTGGAAGGCTATGCCGCTCATGGCGTGGATATCTCCGGCGTCAAGCTCGATCTTTCCGCCATGATGGCGCGCAAGGACAAGGTGGTGGCCGAGCTGACGCAGGGTATCGCGCAACTGTTCCGCGCCAATGGCATCACCTTCTGCCGGGGGCATGGCAAACTGATTTCCAGCCGGCAGGTAAGCATTGAAAACGGGGGTTCGCAGGCGCGGATCATCGAGGCCAGCCATATCATTCTGGCGCCGGGCTCCAGCCCGGTGGAAATCCCGGCGGCGCCTTTGGAAGGCGATATCATCGTCGATTCCTCGGGGGCATTGAATTTTACCAAGGTGCCCGGGCGCCTGGGCGTCATCGGCGCGGGCATCATCGGCCTGGAACTGGGCAGCGTCTGGCGTCGCCTGGGGTCCGAGGTGATTCTCCTGGAAGCCCAGGAGGCGTTTCTGATGATGGCAGATCAGCAGATCAGCAGGGACGCGCTGCGTGAATTCGGGCGGCAGGGGCTCGATATCCGCCTCGGCGCCCGTGTGCTGTCCAGTCAGATCAAGCGGGGCAAAGTGGAGGTTCAGTATGAAGATGCTTCCGGCAGTCACCAGGAGAAGGTGGACAGGCTCATCGTGGCCGTAGGCCGCATGCCCAACACCGACAAGCTGTTTACGGCGGAGACGGGCCTGGCGCTCAATGAATGGGGCTATATCCACGTGGATGACCAGTGCCGCACCAACCTGCCCGGCGTCTATGCCATCGGCGATGTGGTGCGTGGCCCCATGCTGGCGCACAAGGGGTCCCGCGAAGGCGTCATGGTGGCGGAACTCATTGCCGGACAGGCGGCGAGTGTGAATTACGACCTTATACCCAGCGTCATCTACACCCATCCGGAAATTGCCTGGGTGGGCAAGACGGAGCAGGCATTGAAGGCGGAGGACATACCCTATCGGGCCGGCGTGTTTCCCTTTGCCGCCAATGGCAGGGCGCGCGCCCTGGGTGAGACAACGGGATTTATCAAGGTTCTCTCGCATGCCGCCACGGACCGGGTTCTGGGCGCGCACATCATGGGTCCGCAGGCCTCTGAACTGATCGCCTGCGCCACGGTGGCCATGGAATTCGGCGCCAGCAGCGAGGATCTGGCCCTGACCGTATTCGCCCATCCCACCCTGTCTGAAAGTCTCCACGAGGCGGCGCTGGACGTGGAGGGACAGGCCATCCATGTGGCAAAGATACGCACGAAAAAATAACAATGATGAGTGACATGCAATGAACTTACATGAATATCAGGCCAAGGCGCTGTTTGCCGAATACGGTATTCAGGTGCCGGCATACGGCGTGGTCAGAAAACCGGAAGAGGTCGATGAGGTGGTGGCGCGGCTCGGCGGTGACCGCTGGGTGGTCAAGGCCCAGGCCCATACGGGGGGGCGCGGCAAGGCCGGCGGCGTCAGGATCGCCGATGATGTCGAATCCGTTCGCGCCATGGCCACGGCCATGTTGGGCATGCGGCTGGTGACGTACCAGACTGACGCCCGTGGCAAGCCGGTCAATGAAGTTCTGATCGAATCCCCCTGTGACATAGATCGTGAACTCTACCTCGGCATGGTGATCGACCGCGCCACGCGGCGGGTCGTCATCATGGCCTCGCAGGAGGGCGGTGTGGACATCGAGCAGGTCGCGGCACAGTCACCGGAAAAAATCCTGCGCGCCACCCTACACCCCCTGGTGGGGCTGCAACCCTTCCAGTGCCGCGACCTGGCTTTCGGGCTGGGCTTGCAGGGTGATCAGATCAAGCAATTTGGCAGGATTCTGGACGGTCTGGCGCGGGCATTCGCGGCGGAGGACCTGGGCCTGGTGGAAATCAACCCCCTGGTGGTCACCCAGGGTGGAGAACTGCTGGTGCTGGACGCCAAGGTCAACATCGATGACAACGCCCTGTACCGTCACCCCCGCACGCGCGAGCTGCGTGACCTGCGCCAGGAAGACCCCCGCGAGGTGGAGGCCAGTGAATGGGATCTCAGTTACATCGCCCTGGATGGCAATATCGGCTGCATGGTCAACGGCGCCGGCCTGGCCATGGCCACCATGGACCTGATCAAGCTGGTGGGCGGGAGCCCCGCCAACTTTCTCGACGTGGGCGGCACGGCAACGCGGGAGCGGGTGGCCGAGGCCTTCAAGATCATCCTTGCCGACAGCAATGTCAAAGGTGTGCTGGTCAACATCTTCGGTGGCATCGTGCGTTGCGACATCATCGCCGAGGGCATCATCGGCGCGGTTGAAGAGGTCCATATCAACGTGCCGGTGGTGGTGCGCCTGGAGGGCACCAATGCCGATATTGGCAGGGAGCTGCTGAGGAAAAGCGGCCTGAAAATCATCGCTGCGGAGGACCTGACCGGGGCGGCGCAGAAAATCGTATCCATCGTGGAAGAAACGACATGAGCATATTGATCGACAAGACCACCCGGGTCATCTGCCAGGGTTTCACCGGCAAGCAGGGCACCTTCCACTCTGAACAGGCCATCGCCTACGGCACCAACATGGTGGGAGGGGTGACGCCCGGCAAGGGGGGACAGACCCACCTGGGACTGCCCGTCTTCGACACCGTCAAGCAGGCGGTGGCCGGGGCAGGCGCGGAGGCCACGGTTATCTATGTGCCGGCGCCCTTCTGCAAGGATGCGGTGCTGGAGGCCATCGACGCCGGCCTGCGCCTGGTGGTATGCATTACTGAAGGCATTCCCACCCTGGACATGCTGGAGGTCAAGTATGTGGCCGACGAGGCGGGGGTGCGTCTCATCGGGCCCAATTGCCCGGGCATTATCACGCCGGGGCAGTGCAAGATCGGCATCATGCCGGGCTATATCCACATGCCTGGCAAGGTGGGTATCGTGTCGCGCTCGGGTACGCTTACCTACGAGGCGGTGAAGCAGACCACGGACCTGGGCATGGGGCAGAGCACCTGCATCGGCATCGGGGGTGATCCCATTCCCGGCTCCAGCTTTGTCGATTGCCTGAAGCTGTTCAACGAGGACCCTGCCACCGAGGCCATTCTCATGGTGGGCGAGATCGGTGGGACGGCGGAAGAGGAGGCCGCGGAATTCATTCGGTCCCATGTAGAGAAGCCGGTGGTGGCCTATATCGCCGGGGTGACGGCGCCCAAGGGCAAGCGCATGGGCCATGCCGGCGCCATCATTGCCGGGGGCAAGGGTACGGCAGCCGAGAAATTCGCTGCGCTGGAGGCAGCGGGAGTGGCCACGACGCGCTCTCCTGCTGAGATGGGTGTTCGATTGCGGGAGGTTTTATCAACCCTTGATCATCAGCATGGTGATGTCGTCGTGTAATTCATCAGAGGCTGAACGAAATTCTCCCATTATGGCATTGAGTTGATCTTTCGGCGCCTTATGACGGCGAGCGACGATCAGTTTCAACAGACCACGCAGTCCGAGTGGCTCACCATCCTGCAATTGGTTCTCAATGGCGCCATCGGAAAACATGTAAAGTAAATCATCACGCGCAAGAGAGACTTTGTCAGCGAGGGGAAAATTCGAGCCAGGCAAGATGCCCAGAGGTGGGGAAGTCGCCTCAATGAGATTAATCCTGCCATCGCCATGCAGTATAAAAGCAGGCGGATTGCCCGCATTGACGAGCCTGATCTCGCCGTTCCCAGGGTCGTAGATTCCGGCGATCATGGTGATAAACATGCCGCGTATCGCGGTTTCACAGATTTCATCGTTAATGTACGCCAGCAGCTTGTCAGGCTCATGGATGCGCTTTCCAAGGCAGTGAAAGAGGCTGCAGGTTTTTGCCATGAGCAGGGCTGCATTGACACCCTTGCCGGAGACATCGGCAAGCGAAAAATATATGCGCCCGTCACGCAGCCGGAAATAATCAAAAAAATCACCGGAAAGCTGGCGCGCGGCAACATTGACGCCCGTTATCGGAAAGTCATCGCCGGGGTTTTTGGGTAGCAGGCTTTCCTGGATTTCTCGCGCCAACGACAGTTCCCGCTCTAGTTCAGCAGCGAGACGGTCGCGCTCTTTCAGGGTTTGTTCCAACTTCCAGGTCAGTTCCTGATAGCTGAGATTGGCTTTGGCAAGGCTAATGTTGACCTGTGTCATGACCTGCTCGAAATCGGGCTGGCGCCCGATGTGCAGGCCTAAAGAAGACGCGGCCTTTTCCACTTCGCCCGATAACTTATTCAGATATTCGGTGGCGGCGGTTTCACTGATGTGGAGGTTGTCCATGAGCAGCCTGCGGCACTCGTTCAGCGTTTTTTCCTTGTCCGCGGCATGGAAGACCGCATCCATCCAGTCCGCACAATAGAGAATATGGCGCAGCGTCTGGTTGACATCGGATTCCATAGCCATGTCTTCAGTGCAGGAGTGATGCGTGCTCAGGATCATCCCCAGTTCTTCCGGCAGGTTCCAGGATCTGGCCAGGAAGGCAATCATCCGGGTGTGAGTGGAGCCAAACAACTCTTGTTCCCGTTGCAGGCGCTGTGTGGGATCCATTGCCCGAAGTGTGTTCCAGTGCCCGGTCTTTCCCGGGTCGAGGTAGAACATCACCAGGAGGCCGAAATCCTGCAGTAGTCCGCTTGTAAAGCACTCGTCTTCATTGCATCCGGCCTGCCCGGCAAGTAATCGGGCGCTGACTGCCCGGCGTAGCGAATCCTCCCAGAAGGGGGTGGTGTCAAAACCAGGAATGGCGTCCTTGCCGATAGCGTCACGGACGGACAGGCATAATACGGTATTGCGCAAGGTGCGCAGACCGAGAATAGAGACGGCATGACGAAGGGACTGGATATCGTGGGAAAAGCCAAAAAAAGGAGAGTTGACAATACGTAGCAGTTCGGCGGTCAGTACCGGGTCTTTCTCCGCCAGCGTGGAAAGCCGGTGGCTGGAGACATCTTCCTGGGTGCAGGCGCGCAGGATCTGTATGGCGGCCTGGGGAGGCGATGGCAAATCCGAGGGTCTGATTTTATCGAGCGGTATGTCGGTGGTCATGGCTCGATCAGGGGGTTCCGGGAAGAATCATGGTTGTTCCTCTTTATTGACATGGCGCCATGACTTGATCGTTTTGAGCTGTCCGTCCTCGTCATGATCCAGTTCAATGAATTTTGCCTGCTGCAGGCGTTTCATCAATGCCGCCTCCAGCGCAAAGAATCGGGCGATTTCATCTTCTCCGGCCAAGGGTTGCTGAGTGCGGCGTTCCTTGCCCCGGAACCTGATTTGGTTGTAAAGGGCCCAGCTGGCCAAGGCGCCCCCCAATGCCATGATTACTGTTGTATAGAAGCCCAGCAGTTCCTTTAATGCCTCCAGCCCCGCCTGGATGACCATCTGGTCATAGAAGGTCTCGATGCCGAGCACCCAGGCGATCAGGCTGATGACGGGGATCCACAGATAGAACCAGAACACCCAGAAGAGCAGGGTCAGGGCGGCATAGGTGTAACGCTGCCGCAGGGTCTGCAGGCTGGGGCTCTCTATGATCAGGGGCTGCTTCATGGCCGCAGTCCCCGGTCAGGGCTGATCCAGATGGCGCGCGTCCCCTTTTTCTTGAAGATGGCCCGGGGGACGGCAACGGCAGTGGTGAAAACGCTGAGTATCCAGTAGGCCACGGGGTACCAGATCATCCAGTAATAGATCCTGCCCAGGCCTTTCTCGAAGCGCGCGTCGATCACCAGGCTGACGGCAAACTGCGCCAGGCACGTAATGCCGAGGATGACGCCGTTCCAGCCCGATAACAGCGAGGGAACCGTCAAAGCGGCGGGGAGTTGAAAGAACAGGCCCGTCAGCCATAGGATGATAATGACGAGCATGAAATACGACCAGATGACACTGGTGAAGAATTCGAGATAGACCATCCACATGCGGCGCTTGCGCCAACTGGCCAGGTCGCGGGCGTACTTGAGTAATACTTCCGCGCCTCCCTGGGCCCAACGCAACCGTTGTTTCCACAGCCCCGTCAGGGTTTCCGGTGTCAGAATCCAGCACAAGGCATTGGGTTCGAAACGGATGTCCCAGTGATCCAGCTGCAGCTTCCAACTGATGTCAATGTCTTCCGTGACCATGTCCAGGCTCCAGTAACCAACCTTGTGCAGGGCGGTCTTGCGGAATGCAGTGACCACCCCGGAGACGGTGAAGACGCGGCCGTAGATGCGCTGGGCGCGCTTGATGGCGCCCACGATGGAGGAGAATTCGCCTACCTGTATTTTTCCCAGCAAGGTGGAGCGGGTGCGGATTCTCGGGTTGCCGGTGACGGCGCCGACGCGGGGGCTGGTGATGAAATGGCGCATCATCCAGGCGGCGGCGTTTTCATCCACCAGGGCATCGCCATCGATGCAGAACAGATATTCATACTTTGACGCCAGCGAGCCCATGCGCAAGGCCATGGCCTTGCCCTGATTGTGCTTCAGGTCGACAATGCGCAGTGCCGTAAAACGCTGGGCCAGTTCGCGCAGGACATTGGCGGTGTCGTCGGTGCTGCCATCGTTGATGACGATGATCTCGAACTCGGGATATTTCTGCCGGGAAAGAAATTCGACGGTCTCAGCGATATTCTTGCTTTCATTGTAACAAGGCACGATGAAGGATATGCCCGGATATTCCGCCAGGGCAGGGGGGGAGGATATATTCCGGTGAGGTTCCCTTTCCCAGTGAAAATAGTAGTAGACGGAGCCGATGATCCACAGGTAGGCCATAAACAACGGGTAATAAAACTCGAAGTAGAACAGGCCGGAGATGAATTGTGAGAGGAATTCCGTCATGGCTCGGGATAGGGGTGGGTGTTGAGAGACATGAATGGCCTGATGCGCCGGATATCCGGGTGCGACTTCACGAAATCATCGGGATAATAGCCGAAATTGAGTGCCCCCAGGCTCAGGAGCAGCTCCATTTGTTCCTGTATCGTCTCGTTGCCAATCAACTGGCCTGTCCGCCAGTCCCGCGCCTGGAGTTCGAAGACGGTGCGTTGCAGGGCGCCCGGTTTGGCCGCCACCTGACCTACCAGTTGGCTCAACCAGCGCTTGGGGCGCCTGGCATTTTCCATGTAGGGCATGGCCATCACGGCCGTGTAGTCATAGTTTTCCAGAAACAGGTCCAGGGATTGGGCGAACCAGGTTTCCGCCTGGGGATTCAGGACCACTTGCGCGTACAGGTTGCGGGCGGTCTTGATATCCGGGCGATAGCGCCGCACCTGCTCGGTGAGGCGCTGCGTCCAGTAGATGAGGGTCTCTGTCTTGCGCCGGCTCCAGCGTGAGAACAGACCCGGGTCCTGACGAATCGCCTGAATTGAGCCTGGCAGATTCCATTGTGTCTGATATACCCTCAGGGCGGCTTCGCTGGCATCCTCATAATCGGAGAGATAGGCGTCGTCATGGAACAGCAGGCCATGGAAACTGGCGTGGATGGCGAGATCCGCGTAGATTTCGCCGACGGTCTTCAATGTCTGCGCACTGAACGGTGTAAGACGATGATAGTCAGGTGTGGCGCTGGCCGCGCCATCATCATCGACTCTTTTCACGTTCAGGCCCGAGGCCGGATGGTCATTCTCCAGGACGAAAGACATGACGGGCAGCCAGGCATAGACCCTGACATTGGCGCGGGTGAACAGTTGCCATGCCACGCGGTTGAACAGGTCGGCGCGCATGGGCAGGTGGCGGTTGGGAAAATAGAGGGCGTCGGCATTGCCATCGCCGTCAGGGTCGGCATAGGCCTGCAGGTAGACGGTGTTGATATGCAGGGCCTTGATGCGGTCGAGGAGCAGGCCGAGGTTTTTCTCCTGCTGCGCGGGATCCTTGTCATAGACATAGTCGAGATCCACATGGGCGACGCGGATGGGGCCAGGGTCGTCGGGAAAGTAGAGTGAGGTCACCATGTCCGCCAGCGTATCGCCATCAGTTATCAGAATGCGGCGGATGGCCTGGAGGTTGCGCAGACTGTTGGGGCCACTGTCCAGCGTGAGGGTTACCGGCATACCCAGTTCGGCGGCGATATCGATGGCGTCGCTGTTATAGCCGCCGTAAGGCCACACCATGACACGTGGCCGCCTGCCGGTGTGTTGGGCAATCAGCCTGCTGCTGGTCTGAAGATCATCGTGTATGCGTTGGCGCCATGCCGGTCCATCCTCATAGGCGCCATTGCCGGCATCGTACAGGCGGGTGGTCACCGCGGGTTGCATATTCCCCTGAGGGTTGCCCCGCACTCCGTGGTGCAGGTCGTAGCTGTGCGAGGCGATCTCCACCAGGCCTGAGCGCGCCATCTCGCGGAGCTGCGCCCAGGTCATGAACTGCGAGCGGGGGGCTGTCTTGTCACCGTACTGTATGGTCTCTTCATCGGAGTCGATCCATTTTGCCAGGGGCGCCACCACGGCCGGATAATTGAAGAGCTTCAGCAAGGGGAATACGCGGGTATAGGTGCTGAGATAGCCATCGTCGAAAGTCAGCAGCAGGGCCTTGTCGGGGAGAGGTTTGCCGCCATCCCGGGCCATAAGAAGGTCGTCGATGCTGACCGGATGATAGCCGTGCTCGCGCAGCCAAGAAAACTGTGATATCAGTTCCGCCGTGCTGATAGTCATGGCGTCGGCGACGCGGTCGCGGGCGGGGTCGTCCCGCACATCGTGATAAGAAAGGACCATGAAGTCACCATCGGCATGGGCGCTCATGCAGGCCATGGTGTACAGGGCCATTGTCAGGATAAGCTGAAAATATCTTGTTTTCATGTCAGAAGCGCCAGTCCAATGTCAGATACAGACGGGTATGGTTTTCCATGTTGCCATCGTAGGCCTTGCGAGCCCGCGAAATACCATAGCTGATTTCGAAGGTGTCGTTTGGGTTCCATTGTTGTTCGTAAAACAACGAACCGATGCCCTTGGCGCCAAAGCTCTCCTGGTAGTAGCTCCCCAGGGACAGTCCCAGGCGATGGCGGAAGGCGCGTTCATAGTGGCGGAACTGCAGCCATTCATTGACCAGGGTGATATCCAGGTTGAGATCCTTGCCGGGATTGAAATAAGAGGTGATATCGCGGGTATTGGTGGAAGCATAGACGCCGGCAGTCCCGTCCAGTTTGTAGTGGGGGCGCGTGATCAGACGCTGAAATATCGTGGCCCGGGCGTTCTTGCGGATATTACCGTCGCTGAAGTCGAGATACTGTATCCCGGCACCGATGCGTCTTGATTCATGGAAGTAATAGGTGATGTCCAGGTTGCCTGACCAGCCCTCCACCTGTTCGTTCAAGCGCCCGCGCAGGGGAATATCATTGCTGTTGCTGTCATAGCCTGCTGCCAGGCGCCAGTGGTCGCCGGGTTTCCACAGTCCGTTCAGGGCCAGGCCGGCATTGACGCTGCTGTCGTCATCGTTGCGTGTGAGCGTGGAGATCAATTGGTATCCGCGGCGGCGGTATTCCAGTCCTACCCCCAAGCGCCCATATTGGGCGTCCCCTTCAGGAAACCTGGCCGTGGCATAGTGCGTATAGAGAAAGGGACGGTAGCGGTACTTCAACGGCTGGCTGTAGAGCCAGGCATCCATATTGAAGTCTTCACTGCCTTCCTGGACTCCGGTGCTTTTCCCATAGCCGGTGGTGAGGTAGAGTTCGCGCATATTGTGTATGGCCCAGGTGCGCTGCAGCCGTCTTACGTCAGGGTCGAGAGGGCGTTGCTGCTCCAGCCGTTGCAGTAACAGGTGGCTGTTGCGGAAATCGTATAAATCCAGGCGCGCGCCGGTTTCTCCCTGGCGGGCGTTGAGCTGGCCGGGGCGCATGGCCTGGGCGAGGCGGAATTCCTTCAGGGCCTGCAGGGGCAGGCCGCGCCAGAGATAGATGTGGCCCAGCTCCGAACGCAACTCTGGGTTGTTGGGCGCGTGAGAGAGCAGGCCCTTCATGCGCGATTGGGCGTCCTCGAGGTCGCCGGCAAAGGCCTGCACCAGGGCTGCCGTTACATCGGCCTGAAGCCTATGGAGGTTGGCTTTGCGCGGGGCGCCTTGCTTGCCCCCTTTCCAGGGAGGTTCCCGTTGCGCTATTTCCGTGATCAGGTTTTCCGCTGTCTCAAGGTCTTCGCTGTCCACGAAGGCGTATACCAGTGTAAGCGCCGTATCGAAATCGTCCGGGTTTCGCTGCAGTATGAGGCGCAACAAGGGCAGAGATTTTCCAGGCTCCTTCAACTGCAGATAGGCGCCTGCAACGGCCGCGAGGGCCTGGTTCGGAACCTGTCCGGGAGGTGAGTCGAGACTTTCATAGACGGCGATCACATCGCTATAGCGCTGTCTGTCAAAGAGCGCCTCCATGAGATCGTATTGCAGCCTCTTCCGTGTGGCGGGATCGTCCCCGGAGGCTCGTTGCAGGCGCGCCTCCAGGGTGGCAATGGCCCGGTCGCTATCCGCGTGGGATGGCGCATCGTCTTTCCCCGGCAGGCGTCCCCAGCGGATGGCCATGGCGGCGCGGTCCCTCCGCATGGCGTCCAGTTCAGTTTCATTCAGCAGGCCCGGCGCGCGCGCCGCCATGTCCGCCGCCAGGTGGGGCGCTCCCAGGCGCGCCGTAATCAGGATGCGTCCCCGCCTGGCGTCACGGTCTTCCGGCTGAAGCTCAAGGACTTGTTCGTAGGATTTGAGGGCCTGGAAATAGTCTCTCCGTTTGATCTGCACATAGGCCTGGGTATTCAGGACATCGCTGTGGTCAGGGTGGCGCTTCCTCAGGCCTGTGATGATGGCAGTGGCCTCGTCATGCGCTCCGTTGTCTGTCAGGGACATGGCCAGCCCCAGCGCACTCTGGAGCCTGGCCGGGAATCTGCGAACCGCGGTGCGGTAGATCTGAATGGACAGGGGGAAGCGTTTCAGGTTGCGCGCGGATTTTCCCAAGGCCTCCAGCACATAGGCAGGCGCCGCCTCCAGATCCAGGGCGGAAAGATGGGAAAGGGCCGCCTCGTCTTTTTCCGCCCAGCCCAGCACCGTTATATAGTCGTACAGGTAGAGAGGATTGTCTGGGTTGCGTTCTACCAGTGATGCCAGGGTTGCAAGCGCCGCGTCGTGTCGCCCGTCACGCGCTTGTATCAGGGCTTTCTGGTGAATTTCTGATTCTGTCGGGGCAGCGAAGGCAGGAGGGGGGGCGGCGCAGACGGCTGCCAGTAACAGTATTGCCAGACGTAACGCCTGTCGCAGTTTGTGGGCTGATTCTGTGTGGCTTTTCATTGGCGCTGCTATGCGGGCCTTTGCCTCATGGGCGCTCAGAATGATGGAGAATACGGGCCTTCTCAAAGATCTATCGGCGGAAAGAGGCTTTTTCTTTGCGCCGCGTCGCCATGAAACGGGTGAGGCAGAGGGGTGGGGAGGGGCTTTCTGAGGGTCAGGGTGAAGGGATGTCTCTCAGGTACTGCTCAATATGGCGGTGCAGTTCCACCAGGCTGTTGTCCAGCCTAGTCTCCTGTTGGTCGAGACGCTTTACCAGGGCGCGAATGTGTTCAAGCTCAACACTGCTACCCGTCTCATGGTGGCTGCCAAAGCGTTCTTCGTATATGGTTTTAATGCTGTCCATGAGATAGGCCAGGGTTTCCTCGTCGAGACCGCTATCCCTGATTGCGCGGTGGAATTCGTTGGGGGAGCGCAACATCTCATTGCACAATTGTTTTCCACAGCTTTCCTTCAACTGGTGAATGAGTTCGCTGATCAGTTCCTGGGAACCATCGATATCCGCAATCAGCTTCATGATGCGGCTTTCAATGCTGCGCA
>JALSGV010000025.1 GCA_026982565.1 Gammaproteobacteria bacterium | reverse complement strand
TGGCCTCCGCCATTTCCGTGCCCTCCTCTTAGCGCAATTCACCGGAGCTTGCACAGCCCGCTTTCCGATTCTGGTATTCATATTATGTTCCATATTTGGACGAACGGCAAGCCAATAATGATAACTTTCCGGAATTAATGTGGACAACATGTGAGCAAAAAAGGAGGCAATGAGGGATGGAGAGGCTCGGATACAGCTGTTTCAAGCCGTTCTGCCGCCGGATTGCCCGGGGGCATGCATGTCTGCAGCCAGTAGCAAGACCCTGTCGTTCGGGTGGCGGAACAAGTTGCTTTCCCGTTTCAGGGTTTCATTGGCGAAATCAGCCAGCCGGGCAATTGCGCGTTGACGTTCTCCTGTGTTGCTGTCGGTATTGGGCTGAGCGGAGGGGCAGGCAGAGAAGGGTTGCAACAACAATGACGGAATGAAAGGCGGATTCCTGCTGATGCTACCATCACCCTGCATGAACAGGGCTGCGAATTCGGCATGCACCACTGCGCCCTGATCGCTCTGCCAGCGCAGGCGAAAACCGCTCAGCAGGCCAGCGGGCATATCATCACGCTGCAAGGAGATGGCAGCATATGTTCCGCCAAATGCCTCGGAGCACGCCTTCTCCACCAGGTAGCGGAAGAAAGGAGATTCGAAATCCAGCAGATGCAGCCTGTCTGCAAACCGCTGTTTCAGGTGTCTGTCGGTGGTTACGCGCACCACCCTCTTGCGGCCAAATTCTCCGATGCGCTGTGCCAGCTCATCGGGCAGCTCCAGTTCCATTACCTTGCCATCATGCAGCTCCTGCCGCAGGCGAATGCCCACATGGGGCAGCATGCCGCGCACGAAGGCACGCACGTGATCCATACCGTAGATGGCACCTTCCTGCAGTTGTGAAGGGTCGTAACTGGTGGCGTGTTGCAGCAATTCGTCCTGCAACTGCTGTGCCTGTCGCGCCTTCCTGATGGCCTCCTCGACTTCGGCCTGCGTGCGCTGCGGGTTGAAGTCCCGGGCCTGGCGCAGGATGGAAACCATGTCCAGATTCTCCAGGATCTCGCCCAGTATCTCCGCCTGCAGGTTGGAATCGAACTCCTCGTTGACATGCGCCATGTCGCTGGCGATGGCATCGACCCGCTGCAGCATGGTGCCCAGCATCACGTTGTCGAACCCGTCATCCGCCAGCAGGTTGAAGACGATCACCGTTTCCTGCTGGCCGTAGCGATAGAGCCGCCCCATGCGCTGCACCAGCCGGGCGGGGTTCCATGGCAGGTCATAGTTGACCATGACGTGGCATGCATGATGCAGGTTCAGGCCTTCGCCGCCGGCTTCAGTGGAAATCAGGAACGGCACATCGTCATTGAAACGGGAAATGGCCTGCAGCTTTTCGTCCAGCTTCATGGAGCCGTTGATCAGCGCCGGGGGTGGCAGGTGGGGGAAGCGCTCCTGCAGGGCCTCGCGCAGATATTCCTGGGTGCCGCGATATTCGGTGAATATCAGCAGCTTCCTGCCTTCCCTGCGGAGTGGCTCGACGATCTCGTCGAGGAAGGTGCGCAGCTTGCGATCGTCATCACGCGCTGCCCGCAACAGTTTCAGCAAGCCTTGCACCTGCTTCGCTTCGTCCTCGAAGAAGGGAGCGGCAGAGGCCTTCTCCAGCAGTTTTTCCTCATCGTCCTGCTCATCATTGCCTTGCAGCAGTTCCAGCTCTTCTTCCTCGTCCAGCCCCAGCAGAGCTTCATGCTGGTGCTGGCGCAGATGAACGAGCTTTTCCAAGCGCTTGCGCAATGCGCGCTCGATGGCAGCCACGGAAGACGACGCCAGCTTGCGAAACGTCGTCATGACGAAGCCGATGGCGCGCTCCTGCATGCCGCCCTGCTCTGCTACCCGGTAGCCCTGCCGCAGATAGCGCCGCAGCGCCCGATCGAAGTTCTGCATGTGCGGGGAGAGCGGCACGCTGACGCGCTTTACCTGCAAGCCGCGGAAGATGAACCGCCCTTGTGCATCCGTTACCTGGCTCTTGCGATTGCGCAGGATGATGTCGGAAACAATTTCGGGGTTGAACTTCAGGTGATCTATCTGATGACGCAGGTCGGGCCGCACCAGCTTCAGCAGGTTGCGGAAGCGGTCCTCGTAGCCCTGATGCGGCGTGGCGGTGAGCAACAGCATGCTGTCCGTCATGCCGCGCAGCATCTCGGCCAGGCGATAGCGCTGAGTCTTGCCCGTGTAGTGGCGGGAGAGTTTGTGCGCCTCGTCGAATATGACCATGTCCCAGCCCGGCGCGTTGCGGAAGATGTCCATGTGCTCGGGCTGCTTGGCGCGGTCGAGCGAGACGATGACGTGATCGCGAAGCTTCCAGTGCGCGGGGTCATTCACCATGAAGTCGTGGCCATAGATGAGATACTCCTGCCCGAACTTGTATTTCATCTCGTCCTGCCATTGCCGCACCAGCCCGGCTGGGCAGACGATGAGCACCCGGCGGGCATGGCCCTGGCGCTTGAGCGCCGCCAGCAGCAGGCCGACTTCGATGGTCTTGCCCAAGCCCACGTCATCGGCAATCAGCCAGTTCCAGTTGCCGGAGCTCAGGATGTGATGCACCAGATGAATCTGGTGCGGCAACGGGTCCACGTCCAGCCTGTCCAGGGCACCGGTGATGCGATTCCAGCTCTCCAGCGCGTGGGCGAGGAACTTCAGGCGAAAGCGCTCGGCGGCATCATCATGCTGCATCTGCTGCCGCTCATAGCGCATTCGAGCGCATTGCACCCGGCGCAGGCGCTCGAACGGAAGCCACAGCGACTGCCCCGTTTCATGCAGTTGCACCAGCACCTGCTGATGCCCGGCCAGGTGGCGGGTGCCGAGCACCGTGCCCAGACCCAATGACTTGCGGGTGGTAGAAAGCGGAACGTGCTGGACGACATGATCGCGCTGAAAGCCGCATTGCAGCGTCTCGAAACGCTCCCAAACCGGTGGGAACCTGCCATTCCAGCACACGGCCACCTGCCAGCGACCATCTGCTTCCTGGCGCCTATCGACAATGTACCCCAGTTGCCATTGATCCCTGCCGTCCTGCTTGGCACGCCGCATCACCCAACAGTCCTCTACTGGTGGAATAGTGCGCAACGCGGCCTTGTTGTGCACTTTCATGTCCATGGGCACTGCAACCATCCTCTACGTGCGTCGGGGTGGCAACGAGATGAGCCTGCCACACCGCGGGCGGGGCAGCACATGGCGCAAGGGTGGGGCGGGATCATCCCGGTCTCCGGGGCAGGACAGGTGCAGATGGCGTGTCCAGCCGTGATGATCGGCCCAATGCCCTTCATCGCAAGCAGCCGAAAAAAGCGGCAGATCATCAACGGCCACGTGCACCCCCGCCCTGATGCAGGCATACTCCATGAAGCTGGTGAATCCCGCCGAACCGGACGGCAACTGCCACCAATCACCAAGCCACTCCTCTGCGATCATCATCTCCACGGGATAATCGCGACGTGCGCGCACCAACTCGAGAATGCGGGCATAAGGTGGAGGGAAGGCGCACTCGGCAACCCAGCCCCCGCTACCACGATAGCGGCGTATCAGGTTATATCCCTGATCCTGGCACAATTGGCGCAGGGCTATGACGTGTTGCAATTCCTCGAATGTGCATCCCGAATGCGCCAGGCGCAGAAGGGTGATGTAGGTCGCATACACGCGATTTTCCCGGAAGAACATTTCAAGCCACGCAGCGGCCTCGACGATGCGCTGCTGGGAAGTGCAGTCTTCCAGCAGCTCGGCAATTTCCAGCGCCTTGTCCAAGGCGCGCAAGCGGCCCGGCACCTCTTCTTCCGCCAGTGATGGATACAGCGTTGATGGCGCACCGCCTGCATGGAACTCGAACGGGTCTTCCCGCACATCATCCACAGGATCGGGCAGCACCACGAGGTGTTCGTCAAACGTCGCAATGCAGCCTTCAGAGACTGGATCGCCAAGGCTGATGAAATCGTCATCGACGCCGGACACGTGCGTGGAGGAATGTGCCGAAGAAAGGCCTTCCAGCATGTCCCATTCGTTCATGCCGCTGTCTTCGGCCGGAATGTCCTGCTCATGGGCGGGCTCGACAGCATGATAGGCTGGCTCGACGCTGGACGCGTTCACAACAGTTGGTGCGGGAGGGGAAGGCGCATCATGCGCAGCTTCATCGTTCTGTGCTGATGGCAGCTCTGCTGCAGGAGAGTCGGCAGCAGCTGCCCATTCTTTCGCCAATACTCCACAAGGCTGGGCTGAGCTGGCGCTTTTCCGTAGCTGCGCTTCGTGTTGCGGCCAGCCCTGTGCAAGGTGTGGGACTGCGTCAGCCTCCTCCTCACCATCCTCAGCAGCAGCGGATACCAAGGGGGGCCTGGTGTCAGCCGATGCCGTTGCATCCCCGCCTAGAGTTGCAGCCAAATCATCCGTTCGGGGTAATGCACCAACATCATCAACGCCGTGCACCTCAGGCTCGTATTCTGCTGCCTTCTCTTCGCATGCAACAGTGCCGCCGGTGCCTGCCTCATTGTCAGTGGCATCCATGCCGTGGAGATGCCGATCGTCCGGGCTGGCGCTCAACCAGGGATCGGCAACTGCCAGATCTTGCTCGTCAATCACAAAATCTTCCGGCAACCATTCCTGCTTGAGCTGCGTGCATTCGTCTGGCTGGTGCTGATACGCCGCGTTTCCCCTCGCATGCCCATTGGCAACTTGCGTGTCATCAGGGGAGGCCTGCAAGTCCGTGGTGTTTGTGTCAGGGGTGCTCGCATCTTCTGGCACTGGCACATCCGGCACTGGCGCATGCAGTCGGCTCTCCGAACCGGTTGATGCAGGAGCAACGGGCTGTTGCAGAACCTTGCACGCCAGTTGCGAGGAATGGAGGCTGTTGCCTGTCTTGCATCCTGCCGGGTTGCCTGCCGCCGTAACGGAGGTTTCCATGCTGCTGACAGCAGACCCTGCCGGTGCTTCCGGTTTGTCCGTGGTGCGGGATTTCAGGGGTTGTTGCAGGCGCTCGATGGTCTGTCGCAAGCGCCCCAGCGCCGCATAGAATGCGGCCCAGCCTTCTGCCTGCCTGCCATCTCCGCTGTCGTGCACTCAAAGCACCTCCCCGCCAAGAGGAAGTATACCCCATGGTGCAGAGCATCTTAACGACTCCTCACCACAGGTTGCAAGGCCGTTGATGTCCTGACAGCTGCCACGCCAGCAAAAAGGCCCCGCCGGGGGGCGGGGCCTGGTGGGTGCGGAGAAAGAGAGCCGGGCGCATGCCGGGGGCCAGGGTTGCCGCCTGG
>JALSGV010000024.1 GCA_026982565.1 Gammaproteobacteria bacterium | reverse complement strand
ATTGCGTGCCGGCCCGCTGACTGCGTTGGCGAAACTTGCTGTAGAATGACTACAGCGGCCTTTCGCCGCCTTGCAGCGAACCGGCACGCAATGGCTGAATACGATATATATGGTTGCCGGGTTAATAACCCGCATAGCTGCTGCCTCTTGCACTCCCACCACAGGGATTACCCGGCTTGGTCACGACGAGGGTGCGGTACGGCGTGTGGACGTATCTGTGGCGGATGCATTCCGGGCCTAACCGGCATGTCATGACGGGGAGGTTTTTCGTGTCGTTGCAATTGCCTGTCCAGCATGTGCCTTCTTTCGCCGGGCGTCATCCTCTCCCAGCGCTGACGGATTTCGCGGCGGCGCTCCGGCGGCAGTTGCTGGAATTCCCGGTAACGCTCGCGCAGGTGCTGGCGCCTCTCTGGCGGCAGGGACAAAAAGCGCAGATAGCGTTCGCGGATGTGGGTGCGCGCTTCCGGACTGAGTTCCTGCCAGCGTTTGAAACGCTGCCTGATACGCTGACGCTGCCCGGCATCCATCTCCCGCCAGCGTTTGGCGCCCTTTTGCAGGCGATGCTGGCGCTGGGGCGTGAACGCCTCCCACTGCCCGGCGAAGGGCTTGAGCACCCGCCGTTCATCCTGGCTAAGGGCGTCCCATGGAATCGGCGCCACATCACTGTCCGCGTATGCGGAAACTCCAAGGAGAAGGGTCAGCAGCAATATGACAATTCGGCTATTCATGGGTATCCACCTTGTCGTTCTCTTGCGGGGCCGCCTTTTCATCAGGGCTGGCCGGGCGTTCAGGCCACTGCAGATTCAAGGGGTCAATCAATTCGCCACTCGGCGTTTCCCAAAACCCCAAGAATTCCAGCAGCTCCAGGCTGGGCGTCTCGTCCTGATCACGGGGTCCAGTCTGAGCCCCTGGCGCCGCCGGCGCCAGGACCATGGAAAACATCAATATCATCTCAACCGGTCTGCTGCTCATCATCCAGCCACAGGTAAAAATCGAGGTCCTCGATGAACTCCATATCCTCCTTGGTGCTGAGAAGCTCCAGATCCTCGAAAATGCCGGGGGCTTCGGGCGTCCTGTTATCGCTATTCCATAAAGTGACTACCAGCAGGAAACTTGCGGCGGCGGCTGCCCAGCCGCCCATGGCAATCCATCGGGGACGCCTCGGGGAAGGCCTGTGCAGGGCTTTTTGACGCGCCTCGTAGAGACGCCCGATGGTCTCCTCATCCAGTTCCTCCAGGCGCTGCTCCAACATCCTCCTGGCCCTGTCGGTCAATTGCCTCTCCTTGCCTTCCTGGTTCATGGCCTGTAATCCTCCAATAAATCCCGCAAGGCGTGAACGGCCCGCGAATAATGCGTCTTGACGCTGCCTTCCGAGCAACCCATCGCCCGCGCCGTATCAGCAACGCTCTGGCCCTCCCAGGCCCTCAGCATGAAGGCCTGCTGCTGGCGCAGGGGCAGGCGGTGCAGGGCCCGGTCCAGGCGCAGGGCCATCCGGGAATGATCCAATAGCTCATGGGCCGCAGGCGCCCCGGTGTCGGCAAAGTCCTCCTTTTCCGTCTCACCATCATCCCTGTTGAGTCCCACGAAGCCCAGCAGCCGCCTCCTGACCCGCTGGCGCCGGTACCAGTCACGTATGGTCGTCTGCACAATGCGGTGGAACAAGGGTCCCCACTCCTTCTCGTCACGATCTGCGTAAAGTTTCACCAGCTTGATCATCGCATCCTGAATGATATCCAGGGCATCGTCCTGATTGCCTGTCGCCACAACGGCCATTCTGAAGACGCGCCGTTCCACGCCGGCAAAGAAGCGATCCAGTTTTTGGCGTGATTCCAGTGATACTCTCCCCAAAATGGCCCAGTACCTAACCACATTATTATTAACCCGACAGCCATATATATTGCATTCAGCCATTCCAGCGCAGGCCTGAAGACCTGAATACGATATATTTTGTTGCCGGGTTAATAACCCGCAGCAAAATAATAGCACTGGCATGTCATCTGTAACGCATCACCCGGAATCAGGTTGACACTTTGAATCAATCAGCAGTTGACATAGGAAGTATTACGATATATTATTTCTTCATACATTACGCAGACGATGATAATGTATTCCGGCAATGGAGGATGACAAAATGAGCCTTTTCTCAAAATGGACCCGTAGAAACGAGCCTCTCAATGACAAGACCGACCGCAGGCAAAGCAGCAGTTCCCGGTGCAAGCACGACAAGTTCAGAAGCAAACCGGTACGTGGAGCCTATCTGCTCTCCTGTGACGGACGCGTCATCCCCCTGAGAAAGGAAAATCTCCCGCCAAGCAAGTAGTCCTTGATACAACCCGCTTTACGTAAAACATGGATGAAAGTTCCCACATGGATGTGGGACCCCTTGACAAAAAAGGGCGCCCTCTGGCGCCCTTTTATTTTTTTACGACAAGACAGGGGTACCGTTACTGGTCACCGACCACGCTCATATTGACCGGCTGCGGCAACACCGGCAGGGTCTGGGCGGGGATTTCCCCGGTGAGCGCATTGAGAAAGGCAACGATATCGGCCACCTCTTTCTTGCTCAGTGACTTGTTCAACTGGGTGTCCGCCATCACGCGCACGGCTTCTTCCAGTGTCTTGACTGATCCATTGTGGAAATATGGCGCAGTCAGCGCGACATTGCGCCATGTGGGCACACGCCACATGAATTTGTCTTCATCCTTGCCAGTAACCGAGTGAAGCCCGGTATCTCCCATCAAATCATATTTCTTCACGTAGCCGCTGTTCTGGTTGGTGGGAAATTTCTGGAAAAACCCCTGACCTGTGGGCAAGGCAGGCCCCGCAAAGTTGGGACCATTATGACAGGCCGTGCATCCCACTTCTTCCACCAGCTTCATGCCGCGTTTCGCCTGCTCTGACATGGCGTTCTCATCGCCCCGTTTGTAGCGGTCAAAGGGGCTGTTGGGCGTGATCAGTGTGCGCTCATAGGCCGCAATGGCCTTGGCCAGATTGTCATAGGTCAACGCCTTGTCACCACCAAACACCTCGGCAAACTTGGCAACGTAACCGGGAATATTATTCAAACGGTCGAGTACCGCGGCTTCCGAAGGCATGCCCATCTCGATGGGGTTTAGAATAGGCCCCTTGGCCTGATCCTCCAGCGTGGCGGCGCGCCCGTCCCAGAACTGGGCCGAAAGGAAAGCCGCATTGAAGACGGTCGGCGCCGAGCGGCCACCCTTCTGCCCCTTGACCCCGACCGACACAGGCCGGTTGTCCGTGCCATTGGTCATGACATTGTGGCAGGAATTACAGGAAACCGTGCCATCGATGGACAAGCGGGGATCGAAATAGAGCATCTTGCCCAGTTCGATCTTGGCAGCGGAAAGCGGATTGTCCGCTGGCACGGGTGGCTGGGCCGGTAAGGGCTCCATGGCCAAGGCCTGGCTGCCCCACGCCAGCGCAGCTACTGCCATGACACCGATGACTGATTTGCCGACCTCCCTGGAAAACATCCTATTCTTGCGCATCGTCTTACCTCCTTAGTGGTTACATAATCAGAAGATCACTGATGGACAGCATCATACGCCTGGAAACACCATAATCCCAATGAATTATATTTATCAGTTCAATAGCGAATGACTATCATGCATAAAGCAAGGCGCGAGGCAGAATTCAAAGCGCGAATCTCCATGCCGGTCACGCTTTTTATGCCTCATCCTCTCCTCCGTCTATTCATATACCCGTACCATGCCGATTTCAACCATGACGGCCCGTAGAACCGCCTCAACCAGGCACGCGGATCGCGGCAGCGGCTTACCCGCCACACCAGGTAATGATAACCGGGGTGCCCCCCCTTCTCGAACAGCCAGCGGTTCACCGCGCCGGTGCGAAAAAACCCACCCAGTTTCTCACGCCAGAGATATTCATAGCCTTCTGGCTCGCCCCGCAGCAGCGCCATGGCGGCCATGTGACCGGACATCAGGGCATAGCGTATGCCAAAACCGAACAAGGCATCTTGAAAACCGGCAGCTTCACCGACATAGATCACGCCATTGCGGCAAGCGCGATCGGGAACAGAGGCCGCCCCCAAGCCCCCAAAACGATGTGCATTCACCATGCGCAAACCGGCACGTTCCTCGAAGAACCGCACACAACGCTCCAGGCATTCGCGGCGCCGCCCGAAGCCAGAGAACATACAGGTGGCCAGCGTCCCTCTCCCGCCCTGGATCAGCAGGTAGGCATAGCCGTGAGGCGCCAGCTTGTTGGACACGGCCGCGAAGATCCCGTCGGCCATATCGGTCTCGAAGACATAGCCGAGGGCTATGATATCACCCCGCCGCGGCCCAGCCGCCATAATGCCACCGCGCCGCAGCTCAATGGTGCGCCTGAAATGGATAGGCACGCCCTGCTCCTGGAGTTGCTTCTTCAGCCCATGGTCCAGCATTCCCACCTGATTGCCCCTGCGAACCAGGTAAAACAAGGGCTTGTCAGCCCGGCACAGGGCCTCCCTACCCTGTGGGTCATACAATACCAGCTCGGAAAACGGCGTACACTGGAAGTTGATCTGCAGCCCCATCCCTGCGAGCACATCCAGCACATCCTCCTGGGTAGTCCAATTCTCCAGCCCCTGGAAATCGCCATGGAAACGTCCCCCAACGTCTTCGCGGCGCTCAAATATCTCGACAGGACGCCCATCCCGGGCCAGAGCCAGGGCCGACGCCATACCCGCCGGACCAGCCCCACAAACTTTTACGATATCAGGCGACATAATGTGAGATGACCAGATGGCGCCCCAGGACTCGGCATGAAGTATGCATTATTACAATATGTTAAAGGTATATCATGCCATTGAATCACAGCAGGAGAGGCAGCGTCCATGGCCAAACCGGAAATCAAACAGGACTTCATGTACCAGTTGCTGCGAAAAGGCAAGATCGAGGAATTCAATGTGAGCAAAAACAAAGGTGAATCCTTCGATCTGCGAGGTTGTGACATGCGGGGCCTGGACCTGCGCGGCCTGGACGCCGACGGCATTGATTTTTCTCATTGTTATTTCCGCCAGGCCGACCTGCGCGGTGTAGATCTATCCAACACAAATCTCGAAGGCGCCAGCATCAATGGCGCAAAAATCTCCGGATGCTACTTCCCTCCTGACCTGACAGCGGAGGAATTGATGCTCTCTTTGACGCATGGCACGAAATTGCGCGCAAACCAGAAAAAACAACAACTTAAAACATAATAATTATACTCACCCGAAACTTCCCGCCTCCTTGCCGCGCCGCGCGGCTATAGAACAACAGATAATTCCTACCGACACGAAGCTGTACAATTACCAAGCATTCAGCTATTATTGACGTATACAAGGATCGATTTTGCACAGTGGATGTATTGGGGCAGTATAAATATTCTTAAAGTAAATTTTAGCGTTAGGGAAAGTCATGTATTTACTAAAAGAAGCAACAGATGAGCAAAACACACTCCACAGGGCGGCAAAATCACAGGCTCTGATCCTTGCAACCATTATCGCTGCTGGCAGCCCGATGATCGCCGGCGCCGACCCCGGACATACGGGACCGCCGATCACCTATGGACAGTGGAATGCCACCTTGGATCTGAGCGGGAAATCAGTCGTCAACGACACTTCTGTCGAATGCGGCACCGCCGGCTGGACATGCAAGACGATCGCTGAGGATGACGGCTTCCTTTACCAGGAGGTGCAGACGGCGGACGGTGAAACGTATACGCGCATGATCAACCTCGATCCGGGCTCTGTAGGCGATGCCAGCACCCTCGGCTTCAGCTCTGAATCATACACGGCCCGGCAGGAGCGCAACAATAATAGCGACTGGACATTTGCCGACGACAACTCCCTGGCACTCGCAGCACAGGGCCTGGCCGCGCGCCAGATCATCCGCGACGGCGCGCTGGATACCACGGTTGAGCTGCAAAACGGTTTTGCGCGCGGGGTGATGGGAATGAACGATGGCATCTCGACTCCAGCAGACGCCCTTGCAGCATGGTGCGCTGCCAACGATCCACTCAATGCCGACTGCGCCATAGATCTCGCCCAGAAGGGCTGGAATGTGAAGATCACGCAGGCAATTCACGACGGGGACCTCGACGCCGACTTCAACAATGTGATCTGGTACGAAGTACCCAGCTCACAATTCGCAACGGCAATTCAGACGACCATCCCGCGCGGAAACATGCTGGACATTGCGCAGACCGTGACCGACACGGCTACGGGCGGACAAGAGAAATTCGACATCAGGAAACGTGAAGGAAACACAGGCTATCAATGGTTCTGTGGTGGATTTTTCACCTGCAACCCAGATTACAACCTGACGAAGGGCGGCTCGGTCACCCTGGGCGGCACGACCAAAACATGGAGCGCGGAAGGATTCGTGAGAGGACTATGGATAGGATCAATGATGGGCGCCGATGCAGGATTCACGCTGGCGACCGCCAACGACACGGATACCAATGGAACCGGCTCCGGAGAGGCCAGGGAGGTCACGCTGAACGCCGCACCAACCTCGCCAGATCCTTCGTGGCTGGCAGGCGACCCATTCTATGATCTGAACTGGCCGGTTAAAACGACCAATATACCAGATCCCTTTGCAGGACATACGGGCATCCCCCCCAGAACAGCGCCGCCAACATTCTAAAATACGGGAAAAAAACCCCACTGAATCGAGGGAAAACAGACCAAGGCCAGAGCCAAATGCTCTGGCCTTTTTTTATCAACCGGCATGCTGGCTGAATACGACATATATTGTTGCCGGGTTAATATGCTCACTCCAACCCGCTGAAATCCATTTGCGCGTCGCTGTCATGCTCATGATCATCCTGGTGCCCGTCATCAGCATGGCCATGACCATCCTGTTCCCCTTCACTCCCTTGGGCGTCTGATCCATGAGAATGCCCATCGTGCCCCGCACCATGAGCTTCCACCTTGGGCAATGACATGACGCCTAAACCATACCGGTAAACCAATTCGGCGCCGTGCCAGGCCGTGGCCGTCACCAGGGCCCACACCAGCACCATGCTCCCCACGAACATGGGGTTCTGGGGGCGGCTCTTTGCATAGCGCCTGATGGACCAAGCCGCAACAAGGAGGATGACGGTAACCGTGGCCAGCGCCCAATTGCGATGTTCCAGCATGGCCTCGTGGGATGGGGTATCATGATCCACCGTATTGAAGGCATGCCATCCGGCAGCAAGGGTGATAAGCGTTATCCCTGCCCCCACCCACAGATTCCAGTAAGCCGTGGTCAACCACTGCTGGCGCCACTTGTGGCGTCGGAAGAGATAGGCCAGCACGAAAAATCCCGTCGAAACAGACAACAGGGCCACGGTAAAATGGACGAAAATGGGATGGTAATTTGGGATGATTTCAATCATGTTCTGAATCCTTTCTCTATGTTATGCCGGCCGAAAAACCAAGTCCGAATATGTCGACGCCACCTACAATCCACACCGGCTTTGATTGTCACAACTCGTCGGCGCAGGCATTGCGCTTGGTGCGGATACGCAATAACTTGTCCACCGGCAGGATGGCCACCATACCATCGCCCGACACCCCCGTATGGGCTGCCTCTATGATAGCCTCGGCAATGGCGTCCGCTTGAATCTCCTCTGTGAAAATCTCGATACGGGCGTGAGTGACCAACCAGTTCCTGGTATAGGTGTTGGCATATTCACCGAAACCCTTGACCTGGGAGACGGTGACCCCCCTGACGCCCATATCCTGGAGTTTTCTCTCCACCTTTTCCAGCGCCTCGCAGCGGATGATTGCGTTTACTTTTTTCAGGTTCATCATAACCTCCTGTCCCGCTCAATAATAGACACCGCCCCTGTGCTTCTTGCCGTCGGCAGTTTTGAACAACACCATAACCTGGTGCTCGCCATCGTGCCCCAGGTCATAACCCGCCATATACCAGTCACCCATTCTGGTGAGTTTGCGGGTCTGCGCAGAGCCATCGGGATGCACAACCTTGGAATTGACGGCAATATCATTCAAGACACGCCCGCCCTTTTCGACCTTCAACATGAAATTATGCGTTCCACCGTGCTCCATTCCCTTCTTCGCCTTCATGATATGAAAACTCACGGTATATCCGTCAATCTCCTTCTTCTTGAGAAACATGCCATCCTTGTCATGATGATCATCCCCCTTCTCATGATGCCCATCACCACCCTCATCATGCCCATGTCCGGGGGAAGCCAGGGCGACTGAGGAAAAAGTCAGCAGGGCGGTCATCATCAAGGCGAAAAACCAGATTGTTATGTATTTCATCGTTGTCTCCATTTGTCGTGGTTTATTGAATCTTCCTGTGTTTTTCCTGCCACTGCAGGACCATGTTGTAAATCACCGGCAACACCAGCAATGACAGCAAGGTCGTTGTCAGCATGCCCCCCACCATGGGTGCGGCAATACGCTGCATGACTTCCGAACCCGTGCCGGTACCGATCATGATGGGTATCAGACCCGCGATCACCGCCGTCGCCGTCATGGTAATGGGGCGCACGCGTTCCGAGGTACCCTCGAACACCGCCGTCTGAATATCTTCACTTGTCAGACGTACGGCATGAGCCCCTACCCCCTCCTCACGGGCCTTGCGAAACCGCAATGCCTGTATGGACTCATTGATAAAGGTCAACACCAACACGCCGATCTCCGCCGCCACCCCGGCCAGGGCGATGAATCCAACGGCCACCGCCACCGATAGGTTGAAGCCGTAAAAATAGACCAGCCAGATACCTCCCACCAGCGCGAAGGGGATGGACAACATGACGACCAGCGGCGCGGTGATATTGCCGAAATTGAAATAGAGCAACAGGAAGATGACCAGCAAGGTCGAAGGAATGACGATGCGCAGTCGTTTGGCGGCCCGCTCCATGAACTCGAACTGTCCGGACCAGGTGACGGTATATCCCGCTGGAATATCCACCTGCTCCGCCAGCACCTCCTTGGCCTTGGCCACATAGCCACCGATATCAGAGGTAGTGATGTCCACATAGATCCAGGCGTTGGGCCTCGCATCCTCACTCTTGATCACGGGCGCGCCTCGAGTCAAGCGAATCTCGGCCACCTGGGAGATGGGGATTTGAGCCCCTGTCGGTGTCGGTATCAATACGCGTCGCAACGCCTCAGGGCTGTCACGAAGCTCACGGGGATAACGCAGGTTTACGGGATATCGTTCCAATCCTTCCACCGTATAAGTGACGTTTACCCCGCCAATGGCCGTCATGATGACATCCTGCACATCGCCGACGGTGAGGCCATAGCGGGCCGCCTCTTCACGGTTGATATCGAAATCGATGAAGTAGCCACCCACCGCACGATCACCAAAGGCGGACAGAGTCTCGGGAATGGTCTTCATGGCCATTTCGATGTCAGTGGAAATTTTCTGCAGCACATTGAGATCAGGCCCGCTCACCTTGATGCCGATGGGGGTCTTGATACCCGTCGACAACATATCGATACGGGTTTTGATGGGGGGCGACCAGCTATTGGCCAGTCCCGGGAAACGTATTGCCGCATCCATTTCCGCCATCAATTCCTTGGTGGTCTTTTCAGGATCGGGCCACTCCTCCCGCGGCTTGAGGCGCAGAATGGTCTCAATCATGGAGAGAGGCGCCGGGTCGGTTGCCGTTTCCGCGCGCCCTACCTTGCCAAACACATGATGCACTTCGGGAAACGTGCTCAGAATCTTGTTCGTCTGTTGCAGCATTTCCTTGGCCTTGGTGATGGAGAGACCTGGAAAACTGGTGGGCATGTAAAGGATATCCCCCTCGTCCAGTGGCGGCATAAACTCGCTGCCCAGGCGGGTGGTGGGATAGACGGTCACTACCAGCAGCACCAGCGCCAACAGTATAGTCAGCTTGCGCCAGCGCAGGGTCAGCGACAGAGAAGGCGCATGGATGAAATGCAGGAAGCGGTTCACGGGATTCTTGGCTTCAGGCATGATCTTGCCACGGATGAACCACCCCATGAGCACAGGCACCAGGGTCACCGCCAGCAGGGCGGCGGCCGCCATGGCGAAGGTGCTGGTAAATGCCAACGGGCTGAACAAACGCCCTTCCTGTCCCTGCAGGGAGAAAATGGCCATATATGAGACGGTGATAATAAGCAGGGAAAAGAACAGCGCCGGTCCCACTTCCTTGGAGGCGGCGGCCACCGCCTCCCAGCGCTCCGGAATGGTCAGGGCCTCGCCCTTCTCGTCCGCCGCACGCTCCAGATGTTTATGGGCATTCTCGATAAGCACAATGGCGCCATCCACCATGGCGCCAATGGTGATAGCGATACCACCCAGGGACATGATATTGGCATCCACCCCCATCCAGCGCATGGCGAGAAAGGCGATGAGAATGCCGACAGGCAGGGCCACTATGGCCACCAGGGCGGACCGCGCGTGGAGCAGGAAGAGCATGCAGATCAAGCTGACGACAATGAACTCTTCAATCAATTTCTCCTTGAGGTTGTCCACAGCGCGCTCGATGAGATCCCCCCGGTCATAGACAGGCACGATCTCGACCCCCTCGGGCAGGCCCTTTTTCAGCTCTTCCAGCTTGGCGCGCACTCCCTCGATGGTGGCCAGGGCGTTCTCTCCGAAGCGCATGATGACGATGCCGCCGGCCACCTCACCCTCACCGTTGAGATCCACCAGGCCGCGGCGCAATTCGGGCCCCAGTTTGACATTGGCCACATCCCGCAGGCGGATGGGCGTACCGTGGGCATCCACGCTCACCGGGATGCTGTTGATGTCGTCGATGGACTTGATATAGCCCAGGCCGCGCACCATGTACTCGGTCTCGGCCATCTCGATGAGGCGCCCGCCGACATCCCTGTTGGAGCGCATGATGGCCATACGCACCTTGGAGAGCGGTATGTTGTAGGCCAACAGGGCATTGGGATCCACCTCCACCTGATACTGCTTGACGAAACCGCCGACGGAGGCCACCTCTGACACGCCAGGGACGGTCTGCAGGGGATAACGCAGATACCAGTCCTGTATGGATCGCAGTTGGGACAGGTCATGGCGCCCGCTGCGGTCCACCAGGGCGTACTCGTATATCCAGCCGACACCGGTGGCATCCGGCCCCAGGGTGGGTGTGACGCCTTCCGGCAGGCGCCCGCTGACATAATTGAGATACTCCAGTACGCGGGAACGCGCCCAATACATGTCTGTCCCATCCTCGAAAATGATATAGACGAAGGACAGGCCGAAAAAGGAATAACCCCGCACCACCTTGGCATAGGGCACCGCCAGCATGGCCGTCGTCAGGGGATAGGTCACCTGATCCTCCACCACCTGGGGCGCCTGTCCGGGATACTCCGTGAAGACGATGACCTGCACATCGGACAAGTCGGGAATGGCGTCCAGGGGCATGGTTTTCACGGCCCAGACGCCCCCCGCCACCACCAGCAAGGTGGCGATCAACACCAGGAAGCGGTTCTTTAACGAGAGATCGACCAGCGCCTTAATCATGCTGCATGCCCTCGTGATCCGCGCCACCTGCGCCCATGTCCATGTCGTCCATGCTCATATCCCCCATATCCATGTCATCCATGCTCATGTCATCCATGTTCATGCCGGACAGGTCACTGTCGCCAGATGAACCGGCGCCAGGCAAAGTCTCGCCCTCCGCTCCAGAAATGGCGCCGGTACTGCGCGCCGATTCGAGCATCTTGGCCGTCGCCTCGCGCAGCTTGGACTCGGAATCGATGAGGAACTGCGCCGATGTCACCACCTCCTCGCCGGCCTCGACACCGCTGATGATCTGCGTCATGCCATCACTGCTCACCCCCAGGGTGACTTCACGGGGCTCGAACTTCCCTGGCCCGCGAATCACGAAGATCTGTTCTCGGCTGCCCGAGCGCACGATGGCCTCGGTGGGCACCACCACCGCCTTGGCCTGGCGGCTGGCGTGGATGGTGACATCGGCAAACATATCCGGCTTGAGCAGGCCGTCACGGTTGTCGAATTCCAGGCGCACCTTCACGGTCCTGGTCTTGGGCTCGAAATAAGGGAATATATAGGTGATCTTGCCGCGGAAGACCCGTCCGGGAACGCCCGCAACACGCATCTCGGCCTCATCGCCCACCTTCACCCAGGGCAGTTCGTCCTCGAAGATATCGACATTACCCCACACCTTGGAAAGGTCGGCCAGGCGATACAATTCGGTCCGTGGCGTCACGAACTGGCCATCACGAACCCCCACCTTGATGACCACGCCATCGAAGGGCGAGTGGATATGCACCGTCTTCTTTATCTTGCCCGATTTCTCCAGCTCCCGAATCTGGTGTTCCGCCATATCCAGCAATTCCAGGCGTTCCCGTGACGATTCCACCAGATCCATGGCCCCCTTGCGGATATCCTTGAAAGGACTGTCCTTCAGCACCTCGAGATTCTTGAGCGCCAGCAGATACTCTTCCTGGCTGGAAACCATCTGCGGTGAATAGATGCTCAGCAGGACCTGGTCCTTCTTCACCTGCTCGCCGGTCTTGTCCACCCGCATGGACTCCACCCATCCTTCGATCTTGGGGTGAATGCGCGCGAGGTGTTCTTCGTCGAAACCCACCCGGCCCACTGCCCGCACTTCACGGGACAGGGAACGCAGCTCCGCGCGCGCCGTGCGCACTCCGATGTTCTGCACGATGACCGGATCGATCTGCACCGTCCCGGCGGGCTCATCACCGCTTTCACCACCATCGGCGTAGACCGGCACGTAATCCATGCCCATCTCATCCTTGGCCGGCACCGGTGAAGTGATCTCTGGATTCATGGGATGACGATAGAAAAGAGGCTTTTTCTCTTCTTTGGGCTCCTCTGCATAGACAGGGATGTAGTCCATTCCCATTTCGTCCTTGGCCGGCGCCGGCGAGGTAATCTCGGGATTCATGGGGTGGCGGTAAAACAGGGGTTTCCTGGCATCCTCCCCGGCGGCAGGCGTCTCCTGCGTCGGCTGCTTCTGCGTTGAAATCAGATAACCGCCTCCCAGTCCAATGACCAGGGCAATCCCGGCAACCAGTATTACATTTTTATTCATCGATGTTCTCCTTGCCGACAGCTGCAACCAGTTTAGCGAGCGCCTGCTTGGCTTCGCTCAGGGCCTTCCAGTACTGGGTTTCAAAATTGAAGAGCGTGATCTGCGCACGCACCAGGTTCAGAAAGTCCACCTTGTTGACCTGGTACCCCGCGCGCATGGAGGCCACCGTCTGGCTGGCCTGTGGAATGATTCCCTCGCGGAACAGGGATACCTGCTCGCGCGCGCGCTCATAATCCGCCAGGCCACCGGCAATCCGGGCATCGACCTGCGCCCAGGCGTCGGCCAGGGCATAGCGGGTTTTGTTGAGTTCACTGGTGCGCTGATCGACCTGCCTGTCCTGCCGTTTCGAGGTATGAATGGGGAGATTCATGCTCAACATGAGGGAGGCAAAATCCGCCCGGTCACTACCATTGGGATTTTGCCCACTCCTGAAGCCGTAGACTGCTCCAACCCTGAAGTCCGGGTAATAGTCTTTCTTCGCCAGTTCAAGGCGTGACTGTGAAGCGTCGATCTGCTTTTGCAGGCCCGCGAACAAGGGGCGCGCCTCCTTGGCCAGACTGCGCAGGCTCTCGCGATCCTTCAAAGACGCCAAGTGCTCGCTTACCTTGCGATCAAGGCGTACGGGACTGGCGGCATCACGGTCCAGCAGGGCGTTGAGGCGCGCCTCCCATTGACTGCGCATCCCCTTGAGGGCGATTTCCTTGTCGAGAAAGCGGGACAACTCCACCTGGGCCAGCAAGACATCCTGCTGCAGCCCCTTGCCCACCTTGTACTTGGTCTGGGCGATGGTGACAAATTGGCGCAAAAGATCCTGGTTGTTGCGCACGATCTCGATTGCGCGGTCGAAATAGTAGAGGGTCCACCATACCACCCTGACATCACGCGCCAACTGCAGGCGCATCTCTTCCACCCGGGCCTCGGCCGCGGCCGCTTCCAAATAAGCCGCCTGCTCCTGCAGGGCCAGCTTGCCCGGATAGGGGATCATCTGACTGATCCCCAATTGAATCTGGGTCATCCCTTCCTGGCTGAAGGAGAAGGTGTCGACAGGCAGGTTCATGAAATTCAGGGATATCTGTGGATCAGGCAGTGTCCCTCTCTGCTCAGGTATCTCGCTCAATGCCCGGGCGCGGGCCTCTATGGCGGCAAGCCCAGGATTGCCTTCCAGGGCCATGGACACGGCATCGTCCAGCGTCAGAAAGACGCCCGCCCGCCCCTGTGCTTCACCCGCCGTTGCCCCCAGGGCGGCGGCGTCTTCCTGGGCGCTTGCCGGCTCCATGGTATAAGCCAAAGCCATGACATACAGAAAGGAAGCCGCCACCATCGAGGCACGGGGCATCCATGCTGATTTTTTTTCCAATTTCACTGATTGTCTCTCCACCAATTCTGTAACTGGCCATGACAGCCAGGATTTATGGTATGTGGTGATTCGCAACCGGCCTGTGCTACATGACAGGACACTATTGCGTTACAGAACGATCCATTTGCATTCGCCTGACACGCAGGCGACCGCTTTCGCGGTCATACAAGGATCAGCTTGCGGAGATGATAGGAGGTCTCAACGAAGGAGAAAGAAATGAGGTATAGCCGCTCTTGCCTGAAACCGGCCGTGGATTGACGCCTGGCATCTGTGCAGACGGAACGGCCAGGGAAATCGCCGCGCTGCAGGGCACACACGAGGAGCATTGATGATCCTGCATGGCAGGATGATCCACTGGGGCGGACATGGCCGTATGGTCGCCATCGACAAAACCCATGGCCTGATAGGTAGCCTTGGCGCTATCGGCGCAATTCATGGCGCCGTCAGCCGCATGCACCATCTGCAATGGCGCCAACACCAATAGCAAAGCCATGAAATAATTGGTTATTTTTCTTCCTGATACCGTCATGTCGGGGTCAATGCTCAACTATCCTCCCTGATTTGTCAAGTATTGGCCTGAAAAGTTCCCTGCTCACCCGGCAAAGGGAAAATGTCAGCCGGCCTCTTCGCGGCTGAACTTGGTCTCGTGGCACTTGGGACAAGGTGGAATGTGGCTGGTCTTGTGAAAGTGCAATACCTCGCCGCAATTGATGCACGCCAGCGTGCCGGGACCCGTGATTTCCCCCGTATGATATTCACTGGCCTCCTCCAGTTGCTCCTCCAGATCCAGCATGTCCAGTTTGGCGCGGTCCGCCACGCTGAGGAACATCTCCAGCAACTGCTCTTCAATACGCGCCACATCGAAACGGAACCACGCCTTGAGATCCTCGACCTCTTCACTGGCCAGATATTCCGCCGCATCTTCCATGTCGCGACGCAGGTACTCGCCGATTCTCTCCGCCTCTTCGAGGGTCAGCTCTTCCAACTCGACGGCCTTTTCCTTGGCAAACTCGATTGCCTGACGCAAACGGGGCGGAGCCTCGTGCTCAACCTTCTCCAATGCGGCCTTGACCCGCTCCATCATGCGGTTGTAGCCATGAATGAGCTTGTCATTGTCTGATTGATGCCTGGTCATGCTCCACCCCCCCGTATTTCCTAAACTTGGTTCAAACGCTTTATGTACACCTAGCATGACTGTAACATAGCCGCGGGGGGTGTAAAAAACTAAATGGATCTGACCTGGATTGCCGTCACCCTGACGGATACCGCATGGATCGCGCTGGCCTTTTTCTTCGGACTCCTGGCGCGCCATGTCGGCCTGCCGCCGCTGGTGGGATTCCTGGCAGCCGGGTTCGCGCTCCAGGCGCTGGGCGCCAAGGGTGGCGAAACCTTGAGCAGCGTCGCTGATTTCGGCATCACCCTGCTGCTGTTCAGCATCGGCCTGAAGCTCAATTTCCGCACCTTATGGCGGCCCGAGATCTGGGGCGTGGCCAGCCTGCACATGACGCTGGTCGTCACGCTCCTCGGCATCACGATACTGGGATTCAGCCTGCTGGGATTGCACGTCTTTGCCGAGATCGATCTCAAAACAGCGGCCTTACTGGCCTTCGCCCTCAGTTTCTCCAGCACTGTCTTTGCCGTCAAGATCCTCGAGGAGAAGGGTGAGCTGTCAGCCAGGTACGGCCGTATCGCCATTGGCATTCTCATCATGCAGGATATCTTCGCCGTGGTGTTTCTGACCGCTTCCACGGGTCAACTGCCCTCCCCCTGGGCACTGGCCCTCCTTGCGCTGCTGCCGTTACGACACCTGCTGATCAGGGTCCTGGTGGGCGTGGGGCACGGTGAACTTTTTATTCTCTATGGTCTGCTGCTGGCGCTGGGGGGCGCGGCGATTTTCGAAATCGTCCACCTGAAAGCCGACCTGGGCGCCCTGGTCTTCGGCATGCTGGTGGCAACTCACCCCCGCTCTTCGGAATTGGCCAAGGCCTTGCTGAGTCTCAAGGACCTGCTGCTGATCGGGTTCTTTCTCAATATCGGCATCTCCGCCGCGCCCACGCTGGAATCCCTGGGTACCGCAATCCTGTTCAGCGCCCTGCTCCCCCTGAAAATGATCCTGTTCTTTTTCCTCCTCATTCATTTCCGATGCAGGGTCCGCACCGCATTCCTTGCCTCCCTGGCGTTGGCCAATTTCAGTGAATTCGGCCTCATTGTCAGCGCCATGAGTTACAGTAACGACTGGCTGTCCAGCGAATGGCTGGCAACCCTCGCCATTGCCGTTGCCATCTCCTTTGCGCTTGCCGCCCCCTTGAACAGCGCTGCGCATACCCTCTACGCGCGGTATGAGGGTATATTACGGCGCTTTGAACCCAAAGAGCCTCTGCGTGAACCAGTCCCCATTGATACGGGCGGCGCGGAAATTCTGATCTTCGGCATGGGGCGGGTCGGCACGGGCGCCTATGACGCCATGCGCGAACACCATGGCGAAAAGGTACTCGGCATCGACCACGATGCCGAAACAGTCGCGGCGCATCGCCGGGCGGGGCGCAATGTCATTCTGGGCGACGCCATGGACAATGATTTCTGGCAGAAAATCCATCCCGGCGAGGTCAAGCTGGTCATGCTGGGCATGCCCAACCATGTGGAAAACATGCATGCCATCACGCAGTTGAAAAAGAGCCGTTTCCAGGGCAAGATCACGGCGACGGCGAAATATGATGACCAGACCGCAGAACTGCTGGAGGCAGGCGCCCATGCCGCCTACAACATTTACGCGGAAGCCGGGGCGGGCTTTGCCGAACATGTCCGGCAACAACTCAGCGATGACATCCCATCATGATGACCAACAAGCTGCGAGGCAATAGCAAACCATCCCCCAACAAGCTAGAATGAATACCCGTATCGATAACAATGACGGCCCGTTTCATCGTCCTGGCAGATTTGGGACTTGCTGACTTGATCAGGGACCCGCGGATACCCACCCAGCCCATTCATTACAGACCTGACTATCTTGATCATCTACCGCTATATCATCCTGGAGATCGCCAAGCCGCAATTGCTGATCTGTACGATCCTGGCGGTCATCTACGCCAGTTTCAGTTCCGCCGCCTATCTGGCGGACGCCGCGCAGGGCCTGCTGTCGGGCGCCACCGTCATCAATATGACCCTGCTCAAGACGCTCATCGGCCTTGAGGCCCTGCTGCCCACGGCGCTCTATCTGGCCATCGTGATCGGCCTCGGGCGCATGTACAACGACTCCGAAATGACGGCCTTGTATGCCACGGGGTTCAGTGAATTCCAGGTCCTGAAGTCCGCCCTGCCGCTGGTCATTCTGACCGCCATTCTGGTGGGCGTGTTTTCCATTTATTTGCGCCCCTGGGCCTATCAGACCGTCTATAAGCTCGAGGCCCAGGCCCTTGCCGAACTGGATATCAACAAGCTGGAGGCGGGCCGCTTCTACAAGCTGGGGCAGACCGAGGGGGTGCTGTTTGCCGAGCACATCAGCCGTGAATACAGCCGCCTCGACGGGGTCTTCTTCCGTGACCATTCCAATGGTCATGCCCGGGTCATACGGGCCGAGGAGGCCTATCTTTCCACCACGGCTTCCGGCGCCATCCCCGTGATGATCTTCATCAATGGCAAGGCCTACAACCTGGACCACAAGGGGCATGAAGACCTGGAAATGACCTTCAAGAAGCTGACCTTCTATATCAATGATTTCGCGGATGCGAGCGTCAATTACAAGCGCAAGGCGGAACCTGTCGGCAAACTGATGGAATCACAAAACTGGGGGGATATCGCCGAATACCAGTGGCGCCTTTCCATGCCTCTCGTCACCATCATACTGGGACTGCTGGCCATTCCCCTCAGCCGCAGCCGTCCCCGTCAGGGACGGTTTGCGAAAATCGCCGTTGCCATCCTGGTCTTCGCGCTCTATTACAACCTGATCAGCGTGGCGAAAACCTGGGTGGACCAGGGACGTATCCCTGAGTTCCCCGGGATCTGGGTGGCCCATATCATCCCCGCCCTGCTCCTGGTTTTCCTTGTCATGCAACCTTATATGCAATACCGCTTCAAGCGGAAGACGGCAACAGCCTCATGAACACCCGGGGTTTGCCTTCCTGATCATGGTTATCATCGACCGCTATATCTCCATTTCCATCATCAAGGGCTGCCTCCTGATGCTGGTGATCCTGCTGTCTATTTTCAGCTTCATGGAACTGGTGCAGCAGCTCGACGATGTGGGCAAGGGCAACTTCCAGACGGGTGATGCGTTCCAGTACATCCTCCTCAATCTCCCCGCGCGCATGCTGGAAATCACGCCCATCGCCACACTCATCGGCAGCATCGCCGCCCTGGGCATGCTCAACAAGAACAGTGAATTGATCGCCATCCGCGCCAGCGGTGTATCCATAGGCCAGATTTCCATCTCGGTACTGAAAACCGGGATCGCCCTCATGCTCGTCATGGCCATCATCGGCGAATTCGTCGCCCCGCGCGCCCAGCAATATGCGGAGGGACAGCGCATCCTGGCCGTCTCCAAGACCGGCGACCTCCTCAAGGACAATGGCTACTGGTCCAGGAACGGGGAAAGCTATCTGAACATCGAGAAATTGCTGCATGGGCGCATCCCCTCCGATATCAGCATCTTTACCTTCGATAAGACAGGCAAGCTGATCACCTATACCCACGCGGAACATGCCGACATCAGCGACAAGAACCTATGGAAACTGCAGAAAGTGGTGCGCAAGACGTTTACCCCCTCGGGGGTCGCCAATACCCGGCTGAAGGAAATGTCCTGGCGGCCTTTCTCGTCCCTGACCCAACTGGGACGGCTGGAACTCCCGGCATACAGCCTGTCACCCTACAATCTGCACAAGTACATCGAATATCTGAAAAACGCCGGGCAGAACACGCAACGCTACGAGATCATGCTGTGGCAGAAAATCATGGGCCCCGTCAGCCTGGTGGCGCTGATGCTGCTGGCCCTGCCCTTTGCCTTTGGCGCCCTGCGCTCCGCCAGTTTCGGCCTGAGAATCGTTCTAGGCATCGTCACGGGCCTGGTCTACACCTTGTTCAATCAGTTCATGGGGAACCTGGGCCTGCTGTTCAATATCAATGCCCTGGCGGTGGCGGCGGCGCCTGTATTGGTAGTCTCTCTCGCCTGCTTCTATCTATTGCGCAAGTTCAGGTAGACCGTTCCACCATCATTCCGCGGGAAGGGAGGACTGCCGAGTCCCCTGGGCGACAAAGCGTTCTTCCTCTACATCATAACCCCTCACGGAGATACGGAGCCGCCGCCCCCAAGGGCCGTCGTAGAAGTGGTAAAGATGATATTGCGCCCGCTTGCCGGGCTTGAGACCGATGCCCGAGGCAGACGGCACGCCGATCACGGGCGCCTCCCCGGAATCCGTCTGCAGCTTATCCATCACGGAACGGTGAGTATGCCCGTGCAACACCATCTCTACCCCGTGCTTGGCGATGATGCCGCATAGCGCGTCGCCATCGGTCAATCGCTTGCGCCAGCCAATGGCATGCTTCATGGGTGGATGGTGAATGAGCAGAACGCGAATCCGACCCCGGGCCCCGGTTTCCTGCAACAAGCGCTCAAGGGCCGCCAACTGCGCCACTCCCAACCGCCCCGTGGCGAAGAAAGGAGGAGTGGGAGAGGCGCTGGAAAGACCGATAAGGGCAAGGGGTCCGCGTTCCCTCAGCGCAGGAAAGAGCGCATCCCGCGTCAGTGAAGCGGCAGTATCCGACGCCATATATGATGTCCACAATCCCATGGTTTTCCCCCACGGCGCCGCCACATAGGCATCATGGTTTCCAGGAATCACCGTCAGACACCGGGCATCGGAAAGGGATGAAAGCCAGGCGCTGACCTCCCGGCACTCCTGCGGCAGACCCACATGGGTCATGTCGCCGGTGATCACCGTGTGGTCTGGCTGTATTTCCCGCAGATCGTTCACCAGTGCCTGCAAGACCTCCGCGCGGTGCTCCTCGCGGCGGTGACTGCGCCATGACAGATAACCCAGCAGGCGCTTGTTGAGCAGCTCTCTCATCTTGACGTCGTCGAGGGAGGTCAGGTGCGGATCAGATAAATGGGCAAGCGTGTAGACCGGTATGCCCTCAGCCTGAACGACATCATTGTGTTTTACCTGTGTCATGCATCCAGTATACGATATGCAGTCGAATCAGGATATTTAACCAGGAAAATCCCATTCACACCTCACAGAACATCCCTGTTCCCGCTGGCCGCTCCCTGCGCGTTGCCCTGTTGTCCAATCCAGGCAGCGGCAGAAACTGCCGGGGCATGGCGTGGGTCGAGGCGATCCTCGGGCGCCACCCTGGCGTCACCCACCACCTATCCAGGAACCCGGCCGAGATTCTGACCGCACTGGAAAACATGGCTGCCGCGCCTCCCGATGTGCTGGCCATCAACGCCGGCGACGGCACCATTGCCGCCGTGCTCACTGCCTTGATGGAGAAGCGGCCATTCGGACACCCCCCTCTACTGGCGCTGTTGCGTGGCGGCACGACCAACATGACGGCGGGAGATGTAGGGTTGACAGGCAAGGCAGCGCACAGCCTGGAACGACTCCTGTGCTGGGCGGATGCCACCACGCCCGCCTTGGAGGTAATCCGCCGCGCCCCAATTCGGGTAGTGGCCGGTGACGAAGCGCCCTTATATGGCATGTTCTTCGGCGCCGGCGCCATCATCAAAGGGATCGAATACTGCCACCGGAAGGTCCTGCGCCCCGGCCTGCGCGACAGCCTGGGCCCCGGTCTGTGCGCCCTGCGTGTACTCTATGCCATGGCGCGCAATGATCACCGCTACGTGGCGCCCGTACCCATGTCGTTACAGATGCGCCCGCAGATGCCCGGCATGGAAGGGGAAAAAGACTATTTCCTGCTGATGGTCTCCGCCCTGAACAGATTGTTTCTCGGCACGCACCCTTACTGGGGGGATGATGCAGGCACCCTGCACTTCACCGCCATCCGCTCAGGCGCCCGTCATGCCCTGCGCACCTTGCCGCGCCTTTTCTGGGGCCGCACCAACCGCCACGTGACGGCCCGCAACGGTTACTGGAGCCGCAAGGTGGATACACTGGAACTGGCCATGGAGGGGACCTTCACCATCGACGGCGAGCTGTATCCGGCGCGCCTGGCCGCCGGCCCCCTGCGCATCGGCCATGGGGAGCCCCTCCATTTCCTGCGTTTCAGCGAAAAAGCCCGATGAAGATCCCTGCCCCGCCACCCGCCCTCATTGCAACCATTGCCAAACAAACCGGCCTGCCACATGATCCGGCCCTGGATACATTGCGGGATGCCCTGCGGGAACGTTACGGCGATTCCCTGCTGGCCATCCTGTTTTATGGCTCATGCCTGCGAGGAGGCGACCCCTTCGATGGGCTGGTGGATCTCTATGTCATTGTCGATGACTACCACAAAGCCTTTGAAAAAAGGCGGCTGGCCATTCTCAACACCCTGCTGCCGCCCAACGTATTCTACCTGGAAGCCAGACATCCCCAAGGAGTCTTGCGCAGCAAATACGCCGTGCTCTCCCGGCAGGACCTGCACAGAGGCTGCGCACATTGGTTTCACTCCTATGTCTGGGCGCGTTTCGCCCAGCCCACGGGATTGCTGTATGCGCGCGACCAGGCCGCCACCAGCCAGATCCACTCCAGTCTGGGACAAGCGATTATGACCTTTATGGCGCGCGTCTTGCCATCACTCCCCCCGAATTTCACCATTGCCGACATATGGGAAAAAGGGCTCGGCCTTACCTATCGTGCGGAGTTGCGCGTGGAGAAGGGACAACGCGGCAAGGAGATTTACCAACATTTTGAAACCTATTTCGATGAAATCACGGGCCTTGCCCTGACCTCGTTCCCGGGAATTCATCAGGCAAATGGAAATGGCGCCGCCTTTTGCCAAGAACCCGTTGCAAGACATCAAAGCCTTGGCAACAAGGCCGCTTGGCGCCTGCGCATCGTCCAGGGAAAATTGCTGTCAGTGGCGCGCCTGCTGAAGGCCTTCTTCACCTTCGAAGGCGGGCTGGACTACCTCATCTGGAAACTGGAGCGGCACTCGGGCGCCACTATTGAAATCACGCCACGCCTGCGCCGTTATCCCCTGATATTCATCTGGGGCCTCATGTGGCGTCTGTACCGCCAGGGCGTGTTCCGTTGAATGCTTGCTATAATGTAACAATGCCTGCCCCGTTTCCACCCCCACCCAGCTCCACACCGTTTCCCCATGGCAACATCTACGCCAATCGGGAAAAAGTTCCCCAGACATGGCTGCTGATGGGACACAAGGCGGGAGACAACAACCAGGTCCTTGCCCTGGCCGAAGCGCTCGGCTGGCCCTACGAGAGCAAGCACATGGTGTATCGGAAAAGCGAGTTGTTGAGCAACCTGCTGCTGGGGCCGACGCTGGCGGGCATAAAACAGCACGAATCCACACCACTGGCTCCACCATGGCCAGACTTGGTGATTACTGCCGGGCGCCGCAACGAGCCCGTTGCCCGCTGGATACGGCAACAATCCCATGGACAGACACGCCTCGTCCATCTTGGCCGTCCCTGGGCTCCATTGGCGCAATTCGATCTCATCGTCACAACCCCTCAATATTGCCTGCCCCAGGCCACAAATATCCTGCACAACATGCTTCCACTGCACCGCATTACTGAGCAGCGGCTTGCCTCGGCAGCCCGCGCATGGACGGACAGGCTTTCGCACCTGCCCCATCCCTTTATCGCCCTGCTCGTCGGAGGCAACAGTGGCCCCTTCACCCTCAATGACATCAAGATCCGCACCCTGGCACGAAGCGCCGACGCACTGGCAAAACGGTGCGGCGGCTCCCTGCTGGTTACCTCGAGCGCGCGGACGCCTCTCCACGCCATGCCGGCACTGCGGGACCTGATCCAGTCACCTGCTTACTACCACTGCTGGTCAGCAAATGACAAGGACAACCCCTACTTCGCCTTTCTCGCCCTGGCCGATGCATTCATCGTTACGGGAGACAGCGTCTCCATGGTCTGTGAGGCCTGCGAGACGGGAAAACCCGTCTATATCTTCGATCTTGCCGACGATCCTGGCGCTCACCGCCCCCCCGCGCCTGGAGACAGGCTTCCCTGGTGGCGTTATGGCTATAACTTCCGCCTGCGCCCCCTCTCACACCGCCTGGCCATGTGGCTGGGACCAAAGCGCATGCGGCGTGAAGTGCGCGGCCTCCATGAGCGGCTGATCCAGGCAGGCCGGGCGGCATGGCTGGGAGAACCACTCGGAGAAAACGATTCCGCACCTCAGGATGATCTGACTCGGACAGTACAACGTGTAAAGGGAATGTTCCGCACCGAACCCCGGCATATGGCAAGGCCTGTATCACCTCATGTCCAGTGAAACGCCTCCGACAACGGGCAATGTTCATGTCTGTATCTGCGCATGCACCTACCAGCGACCGCGGGGATTGAAAGACCTGCTGGACGGCATCTCTGCTCTGACTTTCGAACGCATATCAACCCCCGCCATTACGGTCCTTATCGCTGACAACGAGGCCAGTGAGGTCAATGAGCAGATTTGCCGGGATTTTCACCAGTTCACCTCCATTCCCATGATCTACGTGCCTGTGATCGAGCGTGGCATCAGCCATGCGCGCAACGCCTGTCTGGATCAGGCGCCACCTCAGACCGACTTCATTGCCTTTCTCGACGATGACGAAATTCCCGAGCCAACGTGGCTGGAACAGCTGCTGCTAATCCAGACCCGCACACAAGGCGAAGTCATCTTCGGCCCGGTTCTCCCCTCCTTCACGGGCCATGTCCCGCAGTGGATGAGGGAAGGTGGCTTCTTTGCAACCCCCCGCTGGCATCAGGAGCTAGACGAGGGGCAGGAACTGAACTCGGCAGCCACGGGAAACTGCCTGTTGCTCAAGACCATGCTCAGGAAATCGGGGCTGCGCTTCGATAACAGGCTGGCCCTGAGTGGCGGCGAGGACAAACTGTTCTTCAGGCAAGTCCGGGAACAAGGCTATCGCATCTTTTGGGCGCCGCAGGCCAGGGCCATTGAAAGGGTGCCGCCGCAACGGGCCCGCTTCACTTACCTGTTGCAAACGGAATTCCGCCGTGGCAACCTCAAGCTCATCACCAAACTTCAACTCACCAGATATGCCGGCAGCAACTGGAAAAAGGCAAAACTGTTATTCAAGACCCTTACCCGTTCCATCACCAACATAGTGTCAGGTTCGCTCATCATGGTAGGATCATTCCTGCCTTGGAACCGGAACAAAGGCAGATTCTATTCGGGGGCCTTCCGTGTATCGGAAGGACTGGGCATGTTCACCAGCCTGCTGGGATACAGGTATTCGCATTATCACTGAGAAAAACAAGGATTAGAGATGGGGATCACCACAATCACAGGCACACATCTTGTCGATGCACGGAATCGGGGAACCAATTTCAGAAAAACCGCCACGATTGGACGGCTTTCCCTTTGTATACCCCGGGAAGACCTGGAACGCCTGCAAAAATGCAGGGGCATGACGAACCCTGAACCGCCCGCCTCCCTGTTCCGTAACGGATTTGCCGACGAATTCATCCGCCAGGTACTGGACGCAGAGACTGTTACGTCATTCGACTATTCCGACTATCAGGGCGCCGACATCACCCATGATTTCAACCATCCCGTTCCAAAGACGTTCCATGGCGCCTTCGATGTACTCATCGATGGCGGCACCATGGAACATATCTTCGATGTGCGGCAGGTACTGATGAACTACATGGAGATGGTCAAAACGGGTGGCAGCATTTTCATCAATGTTCCGGCAAACAATCTCCTCGGCCATGGCCTCTATCAGTTTTCCCCGGAGCTGTTCTACCGGGTTTTTTCCCATGACAATGGATTCGTCACTGAATCGGTCAGCGTCATCGAATCCCCGTTCACCTCCGTAGAGGCCAGCAGGAGGCATCGCTGTTACCGTGTTGCCGACCCCCGCATCGCAGGCAAAAGAATGCGCGTCATAACGGCCCGCCCCTTAATGCTGTGGGTACACGCGAGGAAGACCGGGCAAAAACCATTATTCCAGACACCCCCCATGCAAAGTGACTATGCCGTGACCTGGGATCAGCACCGGAAGAAACAGACCGGAAGGGCGTCGCCAGACCATGGTGGATCAGGATCCCCACGAACATCATTCACCTACCTGACATTCTGGCAGGAAATCAGGCGCCATGTCATGCAGGCCCGGAAACATGCTTTACGCAACAGGAAGTTCTTCAAACGCTACAAGTGCTGAGAATCCCGGGCGTCTGAACCGGGAGGGCGCCAGTCCACATCAGGCAGACAGAGGTGGTGTCTGCTCCAGAACCTCAAAGGCATCATGCCTTACATGATTCTGCCGCATCTCTGTGCGCAGCATCTCTTCCGTTACCACTCCCTCTTCCAGGCACTCCCTCAGCAACCCAAAGAAAAGCTGTTCCTGTTTGATATCAGGATGGCGCCTGTAGCTTCCCAGCAGGGCGTATTCCCCAAACAACTTGCGCCTGGCGCGCATCAGCCAGCCCAGAGGAGGAAACAGGCGGAATTTCTCCGCCGGCCGCCAATCAATGGGCAGCCCGGCCTTCCACGGCTGGGTCAGTCGCCGCGTATTGTGCAGCATCCTGGTTTCGCTGCTCAATTTATCGAAGTCATTCCATTCATCCTCGAGGACGCCGATGGTCTCACGAGGCTCGAGCTTGAGGCAGACCCATTTGGAATAATCGCGCTTGAACTCGAACATGGCGTTGAACTGCTCTTCCACCCGCCAGTGTGTCAGCCTGGCGCAATCCAGCAGCATGACGCTGCTGGCCCAGCAGCGGTCGATAAATCCCTTGGGGCCGGCGCGCATGCGGCACATGATGGCCTTGCCATCCATGTCGCGGGACAGCAGGTCCCAAACGTCACTGACGGCAAAGATATCCGGGTCGATGACCACGGCGCGCCCGCTGTAGCCCATCAATTCAGGCGGCATGAAGCGCAACGGCGTAAAGGACTGCAGGTCATCATAGAGCCAGGTTCTTTTCACGCCATCCCGCAGATATTCCTGCCCCTCGCGCTCGCGCAGGAAAGGATAATCCTTGGTATGGATGATCTGCACATCGAACTTGTCGTTGTGGCGAGAATAGCGCCGCAAGGCATGCTGGGCCACCAGGGCG
The DNA here is from genome assembly GCA_026982565.1 of Gammaproteobacteria bacterium. Lineage (GTDB taxonomy): Bacteria > Pseudomonadota > Gammaproteobacteria > SZUA-140 > SZUA-140 > SZUA-140. The sequence continues at coordinate 69,778 of JALSGV010000024.1, read as the reverse complement.
CCGACGATCTGTTTGTGATTGGTGTGGATAAAAACACAATGTTCCACGGTATCAGTCTCCACGATTGGCCAGCGGTATCAGGCGGCAGCCAGCGGCGGCGTACGCTCCAGCACCTCCAGGGCGTCATGGCGTACATGGTTGAGGCGCATCTGCTCCCGGATCATTTCTTCCGTAACGATGCCCTTCTCAACGCACTCCTTCAGCAGCCCGAAGAAGAATTTTTCCTGATTGGGATCGGGATGAGGTTTGTAGTGCCCCATCAGCCCATACTCCCCAAACAACTGCCGCCGCAAGGATTGCAGCCAACCCTGGGGTGAAAATCCCCTCACCCGCTCAGGAGGCCTGAAATCCACCGGCAGCCCTGTTTTCCATGGCTGGGTCTTGCGCTTGGTGGTGTGGAGCATCTTGGTCTTTTCGGTCAACTTGTCAAAGTCGTTCCACTCGTTCTCCAGCAAACCGATGGTCTCGCGGGGCTCGAGCTTGACACAGATCCAGTCCATGTAATCCCGCTTGAACTCGAACATTTCGTTGAATTGCTCTTCAACACGCCAATGCGTCAGCTTGGCGCAGTCCAGCAACATGACACTGCTGGCGAGACAGCCATAGACCTTTCCCTTTCTTCCTGAGCGGGGACGACACATAATGGCCTTGCCCTCCATGTCCCTGGACAACAGCTCCCATACATCACCCACGGCAAAGACATCGGGATCGATCACCACGGCACGTCCTTGGTAACCCATCAGTTCGGGAGGCATGAAACGGGTGAGCGTGAAGGATTGCAGGTCGTCATTGAGCCAGGTACGCTTGGCGCCGTCGCGCAGATAAAGCTGGCCTTCCTTCGCTTCAAAGAAAGGATAATCTTTCATGTGCATGATGCGAACGTCGAATTTGTCCGCGTGCCTGGAGTTCCTTTTCAGCGCGTATTCTGCAACCAACGCGCCAATATATTGCTTATGATTGGTTTGAATGAATACACAATAGTCCATTGTCAGACTCCCTTAGAATATAAATACAGCAAAATATATCACACTGAATGTGTGGTTTAATATACTTGTTCCACACATTCCCCGTTCTGGGGCGGGTTTCAAGCACTGGCAACGCGGTCGTCCCTCTGCGTCGCACCATAACCGTAGACGGGGGACAGGGTTTCGTTAACCACCTGTTCGATGGCGGCAATCTGTTGCTCATCGAAGTAGTCGCTGTAGCCGCCCACCTTGGCGCGCCGCACCTTGTAGGAATTGGGATTCTTGCGGTCCTTGGGCACCATGCGGCTGCCGCTGAGCCAGAAAGTCCGCTTTTCTTCCAGCTTCTTCATGTTTTCCACGGATGAAAACTCCACAGCCTGCTGGATCTGTTCTTCTGTACCGGGAGTACCAACGAATTCAACGATTTGCCTCAGGACTTCGGCAGTCCTGGCACGCAGGTCCTCGTAACGCACCACCAGTATATTCTCTATACGCGGCATTTCCTTTGCCCACAGATTCATGAAATCTATGATCTTGGGTAGTCCGGCCTGAGGGTCCATCACGAAATCATAGATGGGGACGTCCTTGCCATGTTCAGGATACTGGTTGAGATTCTTTTTCTTGGCGCGCATGCGGTATTTCCACTGAAAAAATTGCGAAACCGCTACATCGCGCGGATCGCGCACCAGCAGAACCACTTTCTTGCTCAAATAATCTTCTTTTGAATCAAAATGTTTCGTGTAATCCTTGAGGTAGTTGTCATGAGTAAAGAAAATCACCGGTATCTCCGGGACCTTGCGGTGCAGATTATCGAAACCCATCAGGTGTTTCTCCGAGAGCCCATGACGCACCTGGTAGAAGCGCGACAACATGACCCGCAGCCATGTACGTCCGCTCTTGCCAAAGGAAACCACCACGCAATCGGCCTGCTTGAGCTTGCGGAATTCCTCGCGCCCGCGCAGCCAGCGCTCGACGGCGATCTTCTTTTCCTCCGGGAAGAAAAACATCAGTAGCAGGACCAGTTCCCGGGTGATTTTTTTCAAAAAAACTTGCATCAGCTCTCCTGCATTCTCAATATATTCTCTCGCACATACAGTATGTTATTAGGGGACAGGCGTTAGATCACGGCGCTTGAGGATGGCTGATTATATCGGAATCCGGCATCCCGCGTCACGCTCTCCGCTAAAGCCACTCTCAGTGAAACCGGGTTTCAGAGTTCGTCCCGCCTGCTTGTTTCCGTTTCAAGCAACCACGCCTGAAACATCAATATGGCCCACAATTGATTGGTATGGTTTCGCCAGCGACATAAGTGCTGCCTCCAAAGCCGATGCACGCTCCCGGCATTAAAAATTCCCTGCCGTTGCAATGTGGATATATCCAAGAGATCCTCCGCCCAAGGGCGTAAAGAACCTCGCAACCAGTCTGCGACAGGGACGCTGAAACCACGCTTTGGACGATCGATCAATGTTTGCGGCACATGTCGCCTGAGCACATCCTTGAGGATTCGTTTGCCTCCCCGGTCATCAACCAGGTAATGATTCGGCAGTGACCAGGCAAATTCTATCAGCCGGCTATCCAGTAACGGGCAGCGCACCTCCAGGCCAACCGCCATGCTCGCCCTGTCAACTTTAACCAAAATATCATCTGCCAGATAAGAACCAAAATCGTAATGCATCATGGCATGAAGAGGGTCTACACCCTCAACCCACTGCGATGAATCACCAAGAAGTGTGTCTTGATGTCCAGCGCCACGAATCATTTGACACCCATAGAGCCCGTGGGTAAAAGTATTGGCAATCAATTGCTGTGGATGCTCCACATGCCAGTCACATGCATGGCGCTGCAACTTGCTCCCCAAGCGCCGCCATTTTGGCAGCTTACGCTCATGGGAATAATCAAGCGGCTTGCACAATTCCCAGCTATAGCGTCCTAATGAGTCAATGGCGGCGCCCAGAATATGACGTGCTTTTAAAGGCAGGCGAGAGCTGCGCCTCCAACGCCGGAGACACTCAAAATACCGTGTATATCCGGCGAAAAGCTCATCACCGCCATCTCCTGACAGAACGACTTTCACCTCGCTCCGCGCCAGCTCCGATACTAAATAGGTAGGAATCTGGGAAATATCTGCAAAAGGTTCATCATATATCTGTGGCAATCTACCGATAATATCCAGGCTTTGCTCTGGCGTCACATACAACTCATGATGCCGTGTTCCCAGGTGTCGGGCAACCTGGGCGGCATATTCTGCCTCGTTGTATTTCGGCTCCCAGAAACCAATGGAGAATGTCGCTCCCGGCCTGCTGCCAGACTGCCTCATCAGGGCAACAACAAGCGATGAATCAACACCTCCGGACAACAACGCCCCGAGATCCACATCCGCCACCATTCTGTCATGTACTGATGCGACCAGGATATCCTCCAGGCGCTCCAGGGCCTCTTCGTAGCTGCCAGAGAATAACGCCCTGCGCCTCTTTTGCATTACATCCTTGGCCGACCAATACCGTCTGGGCTTGGGTGACCAGGGCCGGTCATCCATGGAAATCCGGATAAAGCTTCCCTGCGGCAATTTCCTTACATTCCTGAAAACAGAAGCGGGCTGAGCCAGCCACCCGTACTGGATATATTGGGCCAAAGCGCTATGATCCAGGGTGTTGTCAAAATCAGGATGGCAGCGGAGCGCCTTTAGCTCGGACGCAAATAGCAGTGTATTATTGCACCAACCGTAGTAAAGCGGCTTCTTTCCCACACGGTCACGGGCAAGGATCAATACACGGCCCTTGCGATCCCAGACTGCAAGAGCAAACATGCCGCTGATGCGGTGCAAGGCCCTTTCAAAACCCCAGTGCTCTACGGCGGCGAGCAGTACTTCAGTATCGGAATGACCACGAAAAGGATAACCGGAAATTTCCAATTCGCGGCGCAACGCCCGGTAATTGTAGATCTCGCCATTGTAGGTAATGACATAACGTCCGCTCGCAGATACCATGGGCTGAACACCTGCTTCTGATAAATCTATAATAGACAGGCGACGGTGACCCAAAGCTATTCCATGAACGGCATCCGTCCAAACCGAACCGGCATCAGGGCCACGATGCACAAGGGTATTTGTCATCCGTAACATGACCGCCTTCGCGTCCGGCCCCGCCTTTTCCCCGTAATAATTCAGAAAACCAGCGATCCCGCACATTTATTCGCTTAACCTGATTCTGACACTTCCTGCAAACCGGAATATTCCCTTGCAAAACCGATATACGGAAACAGTGCGTTGTAATTGTGGTAATATTCCCCGGCGCCAATTAGTTATAGACATACCTAGCTCCTCCGGTTTGCAACTTTGACTTGCGAGAACAGGAGAACTTCTCTTGAAGTTGTCTTGACGCCGTCTTTATTGAATAATACTTCGGCTTGGGTCATTGGAAGAGACGAGCCCGAGCGAATGACCCTGTCAAAAGGCAATTCAGCCTGCGGCAAACTGTAATCTATCATGAGATTTGCGATATACATAAGAACCATAGAATCTGCACGTGGCGCCGAGCAAGTAGTGGCCAGCATCGTCAAGGGTCTTTCTCAGAATGGACACGCCGTCGATCTCCTGGTTGAAGAAGACCGCGGCTGGCTCCTGGACACGCTCAGGTCATATAACAGCAATATCAATATAATTAACTTGCGCCCATACTATTACTCTGGGATGTTCCATTATTGCTTTCTGGCAGTCGCCATATTGAGAAACCTTGCATCGGCGCCATACACCCTCATTCAAAGAGGCGACTCCTGCCTTGCCCCCCTCATCAGAACCATCATAAAAGAAAAACCGCCCATCCATTCACTTTATGGCTATATCCACCAACACCGGCCGGACACCATTATGTCATTCCTGAATTATCCCAACCTGGTTCTGCTCCTGACCGCGCAGCTATGCGGGAACAAAACCAGGTTTTTTGTGAATGTGCGCAACCATATCTCAAGTTCGGCAAAAAATGCCAAATCAAAGTGGATGCGCAGCGTACCACGTATCATGCGCTGCTACTACCATCTGGCAGACAAAATCGTTGCGCCCTCCTATGGGGTGGCAGAAGATATCGCCAAAATAACAGGGTTGCCTTTAGATCATATCACCGTCATCCATAATCCTGTTTTCAGACCGGAGATCCTGACCCAGGCCAAGCAACCCGTTGAACACCCCTGGTTGAATCAGGACAAGATTCCGGTAATCGTGGCCGCTGGCAAGTTGAAGCCACAAAAAGACTTCAAGACCCTCCTGCGTGCCTTCGCCCTGGTACGATCCGAGCGACCAGTACGACTGATAATCCTTGGTGAAGGGCGGTGCCGCACTGAACTGATGGGACTGTCCAAAGAACTGATGATCAGTTCTGACGTCGATTTTGCCGGTTATGTACAAAACCCTCATAGCTTCTATAGCCGGGCCTCGCTTTTTGTGTTGTCTTCTGCATGGGAAGGACTGCCAAATGCGTTAATTGAAGCAATGACGTGTGGCTGCCCTGTCGTCAGTACCGACTGCCCCAGTGGCCCGGCGGAAATACTTGACAATGGCTCGATCGGAAAGCTGGTGCCTGTTGGAGATGAAAAATTCATGGCGGAGGCCATTATTGAAACACTGGAATCGCCCCCACCCCGTGATAAAATCGTGGAAAGAGCCAGGATTTTCTCTTTCGACAAAGCAATCAAGCAATATGAGCACTTGATGACCACCGACTTCCAGAAAGAAGATAACACCTCATAAATACATCCCTAAGACCAGAATATATCTCCTCAGCCAGCTGGTAAATGCAGGCTAATTTTGCACCACCAGAAGCTTGTTTTTCTCCTGAATAAACTTGTCACACCCTTTGCGAGGTCCCTTGCCATGCCAGATAATGCTGTCCTCGGTGAGATTCCAGTCGCTGAAACGTTGCGGTATCCCCCAAACCTTCAGCCGCGATTTATTGGACAGGTAACACCTCCACAAGCAACGTTGATCCAGCATCTCCGTCTGGGCGCGCGCCAGCAGATGGACAGACAGACGCTTTACGACGCTTTCAAAAAAAACCAGGCTGGCGCTCGTCGGGGCGGCATAAACCGTTGAGGCCAAAATATTCTTGCCAGGATGACAAAGTTCTGTACGAAATATCAAGCCGATATCCGCGCCATGGGCCGCGCGGACGAGTTGATCCACAGGGCCGCGAATCAGACTGTCGATATCCAGAACGATGATGGGAGTACGGGTGGACTTCAGCGCGGAGTAGACACGAATGAAGCGCGCGGACTGGTAGTAAACAATGCGCTTGTCTTCGCTCAGAGAGGACAAATCGGTCTCCTCCCAGGTATAGCTCAAGTTGACCCCATCAAACTTCCGCGCCAAGCGCTCAACTTCATCGAACTGAGCCTTGCCTGGATCATACATATGCAAATGCAATGCCGTCCCGGAAGCATTCTCATTGATTGATGCCATCAGAGCCTCGGCATGCAAATAGAAGTATTCCGGATCACAGACTGTGAACAGCAGTGGACCACTGCGCCGCGGCCACTCACCTCCAACCACCGGAAGCTCGTGGAGCAAAGACTCCACAGGCTGGCGATAACGCCTGAAAAGACGCAGATCATTGAAACAGAAGCGTAGTGAAATGTGGGCCCTGCGCCGTTTTCCGGAACGCCATAACTTAAGTCTTTTTATATTCAGAAAAGGCATATTGTTATGATACACCGATGTAGACCCTGTCATGCATTTTCTTCATCCAACAGCTTCCTTACTCGAGCGGCCACCAGAGGCAGTTCATCCAGGGCCCTTTCTCCTGCTATGGGGAAAGGCTTGCCAAAGGGTACTGCCAGCCCCCTATCGACCAAAACGCGATGCAAGGCCGTCAGATCGCGAGTATAACCCAGTATTCCCAGTCGAGATATCGCCGAGACAATTAATCTGCTGAGGATTCTGTTATATTTTCCGATCTTCGGGCTTGAGATCCACTGTTGGAAGCGGCTTGCGAACCCATCCCTGACCGGCAAACTGAATATAGCCAGGGGCCTGCCCAGCCGGGCCACCTCCACCATCATGGAGACACTGTCGCCCGTCACGATGAAATAGTCGGCCAGCCCGAGCAGGGCAAGATAGGGATTATCCTTGCCATCCTTGCGCCACTGATAGAACTGTGAGTGCTCAGGCAATGCCGCCTTGATGGCCTCCACCACTGCGGGCGGCGTACGTCTGCTGGTGGTGACATAGAGTGTTCCCCCGGCGGATGCGGCAAGGGCGGCGGCCCGGGCCGTCAATTCCCGCGCCACCTTTTCATCGAAAACGAAAGGCTTGGTGGCCCCTCCCACCATGAGCGCGAACATGGGGCGTTGCATGGTGGAAAAACGTTCACGCCATAAGGTCACCGCCTTCCCGATGGCCGCCTCGTCGGGCCGCATGAGGGGCAGGTCGAGGCGCAGCACGTTAGGCCTGTCAGGCAGATGATATTGGGAAGGCGCGATGATCAGGGCATATTGATCCAGATCCCGCTTGGGGCGCCCCACCAGGACCACCCGGGTCCGGCCTCCGCTTTGTTCTCGTATCCACATGGCCACCATGGCCGAGCGGCGCCCGATGGTGAGTATGAGATCGGGCCATGGCGGCTCCAGGCTGTCGGACCGGACCTTGTCGATATGATAGAGGGAAGCCTTGAAGGGGGGCTTGCCCAGCACGTATTGCTCCAGGGGGTACACCCGCTTCGTCACATAGGGCAGACCCAGCGCATCGGCGATGATCTCTACCTGGGCATTGTCTCCCAGTTTGTCACTGAGGACCAGCCAGATGCGGGGAGATGGAGTACAGGTATTGTTGGTTTGCGATGACATGATCGTTTGAAATTGCCCGGTGGCCGTATAATAGCTTACACCTGAATCCGCCCTGAGCCCATGGATTCAGGTTACAATAAAATCGCCGGGACATATCAACCCGGCATCTCTACAACATCCTTTGCCCACGATGAAACCAAACAACATGCCAGCGCCACCGGAAGACATCAGCGACGAAACCCCACCCCCCTCTGTATGGCTCGTCACAGGATATCGCGCCGGCGAGAACGTGCAGATTCTCGCCTTGGCGGAGGCACTCGGCTGGCCCTTTACCGTCAAGCGCCTCGTGTACCGCCACCACGATTTTGTCCCGGGGCTCCTGCGCCTCAGTTCACTGATGGGCATCGATCGTGAACGGTCGAGCCCCCTCACCCCCCCCTGGCCCGACCTGATCATCTCGGCGGGCATGCGCAACGAGCCCGTATGCCGCTGGATCAAGGCACAATCGGGAGGAAAGAGCCGCATTGTCCTGCTCGGCAGGCACTGGGCGCAGCTCAGGCACTTCGACCTCGTCGTCACCACGCCGCAATACCGCCTGCCCCATGCCCCCCGAATCCTGCACAATACCACCACCTTGCACCGGGTCACTGACGCACTTTTACAGGAAGCGGCGGCTGGCCATGCACAGAATCTGCGATCCCTGCCCCAGCCATACATCGCCGTCGTCATGGGCGGTAACAGCGGCCCCTATACCCTGGGACGCCACGCTGCGCGACGACTTGCCCGCCAATCCTGCGAACTGGCGCAATCACAAGGCGGCTCTCTTCTCGTCACCACCAGCGCACGCACCCCCCCCTCCGCCATCGAGGCCTTTGCATCGGCTGTCGATTGCCCCATGCAGCTCTATCGCTGGAAACCCGATGACCCGGCCAACCCCTATTATGCCTATCTGGGCCTGGCCAGGGCCATTATCGTCACCGGGGACAGTATCGCCATGCTCTCGGAAGCCTGCGCCACGGGCAAACCTGTCTATATCTTCGACCTCGGCACGGGCCAAGACGCCATGCGCTGGCCGTCGGCCACCCTGCCGGCAAGAGCCGCAAGCGAGGAAGAAACCGATTTCCGTCTCGGGGCATTTTTATACAAAATGCTCATGCGATTCGGCCACCAGCGGCTGACCCGGGATATTCGCCTGGTACATCGACAACTGATCGCTTCCGGGCAGGCGGTATGGCTGGGTGACGAGAAGTCTCCTTCCCCTCAGCAGACCGTGCCCGACAGTATCAGATGCACCGTTGAACGGGTCAGATCATTGCTCGGACGCTGACCGCCTATCGATACCGTGCCCCACTGGAACGAGCTGCCCATCCTGGAGGCGAAAGATCCGGTCGGCGATATCCACCAGGGCAGTTTGATGAGAGATGGTCAAAACCGTCAATTGCCCGGCCAGTTGTTTCAAGGTGTCACAAATCGCCGCCTCGCTCTTGGGATCCAGGGCACTGGTCGCCTCATCGAGGATCAACAAATCGGGCCTGTGCACCAAGGCGCGGGCGATCATGATACGCTGGCGCTGTCCACCGGACAGCCCCGCGCCACGTTCACCAACGACACTGTGCATCCCTTCCCGTAATTCGGAAACGAAATCCCATGCGCCGGCCGCGCGCAGCGCATATTCGGCATCCGACTCATCCAGCTTGGGGTCACCCAGGGTGACATTGTGAAAAATATCGTCGTGAAGAAGCAGGTTCTCCTGTGGCACATAGCCGATTTTGCGGCGCCACTGCCGCAGATCGATCTCCTTCAGATCCACGCCATCGATCAAAATAGCCCCACGCTGCGGCTGCAGCAACCCGGTAATGAGGTCGACAATGGTGGTCTTGCCGGCGCCGGAAGGGCCGGTCAGCGCAATCAAAGAGCCCTTGGGAATGAGCAGGCAGGCCTGGCGCAAAACTGCCTTTTCCCCATAGGAAAAATCGACATCCCGCAATTCGATGGCGCGTTCGAATCTGGGCGGCAGGGTGCCGGAAGAAATTTCGCGCGTCTCCTGGGCCTCCCGTGTGGTCTCGTCAATGGACCAGAAGGCGCTTTCCGCCGTCACCATCTTCTGGTACCAGCGCTGGATCTTGCCCATCTGCGCCATGATGCGGCCCAACAGCAGGGCCAGCATGAGCATGGTGGAAGCGGGCACTTCCCACAGCACCAGCGCCACATAGATGCCGATGGCGATCAAACCGACGAACATGGGTTCCTGGATTGCCTGCAGTACGGCCTTGCTGAACACCTCCTTCTGCAGGGCGCGGTTCAGCTTCGTTGTTTCAGCGGCCATCACCTCATCGGCCAGATCCTCCCTGCCCATGGCCTTGAGGGGCTTGACGGATTGCAGGGTATCCGTCAGGCGTCCCAGCAGGGATTTCAGCAGCTTGGTCTGCCGCTTGCCGGCACGCCGCGACATTCTTACCAAGGCATAGGTAACGACCAGCACCAGCAGGCCGGCGCCCAGCGCCGCCAGAGTGGCCTGCCAAGAAATCAAGAGCGCCACGATGATATAGACGACGGCCTCGATGCAGCGTGCAATCATGGTGGTGCCGTAAATATAGGCTTCCGAGGCGCGCATGGCCTCCGTCGTCATGGCATTGGCCATGCGCCCGGCAGGCTGTCTGATGAAATATTCCCAGCGCGAAGCCAGGACGGCGCGCAATAGAGACAAACGCAGGTCCGTGGTCACCTGCGCCGCGGTATAACCGATCTGCTTGCGCGCCGCCAGCAGGAGCAGATTCTTGACCACGATCCCCAGCATCACGATGACCAGCAGTACGCCAATGCCAGGCGTCAAACCGATGGTTTCCAGGGCATTGCGCACCATCTCTTCCAGCCCCCCGTCTCCCTGTGCACTGGCCTCTGCATCCGTTGCCTCCTTGCGGCTCCCCTGTTCAAGGGCCAGACTGAGAAGTGGCAGCAGGGCGGACAAACTGACCCCCTCGGCAACACCAGCCAGTAGCAGGGCCAGCAGCATCAAAGCGGACTGCCAGGGATATACGCGGAAGAATCTTAGAAGTATGTGCATGGATATCAGGGGCGGCAGGCCGGCCTCAACCTGTCGTAAACAAGCGGGTCAACTTTCCAGGATATTATTGCGTAACGATCTGAACGCATCGATGATGGCATCGATCTGAACGGCGCTGTGGGCGGAACTCAGGCTGCAGCGCAGCAGGCACCCCGCGCCTGGCGAGGCAGGCGGCATGACCAGGTTCACATAGACCCCCTTGTCCAGAAGGTCGTGCCAGATTTCCAGGGCCTGTTCCTTGGATTCACCCAGGGTGATGGCAACCACAGGGCTGGACTCCGGGCCCAGCTTGAAATCAAGCTCCCGCAAGCCCAGATAGAGGCGGTGGGCATTGTCCCATAGCCGCTTGCGCAGTTCCGCCCCCTGCTCCCGCAGGATATGCAAGGCCACCCGGGTGGATGCGATGATGGAAGGCGAGGAGGATGCGGTAAATATGTAGGGACGCATGGCATAGCGTACATTTTCCAGTTCCTTCCATTTGCTGACACAGAAGCCGCCGATGGCGCCCAGGCTCTTGCTGAAAGTGCCAACGATAAAGTCCACGTCCTCCTGTACGCCTGCCTGCTCCACCAGCCCCCGGCCATGCTCGCCCAGCACGCCCAGGGAATGTGCCTCGTCAACCAGCAGATAGGCGCCATGGCGCCGCTTGACCTCGACGATCTCTTGGAGTGGCGCCTGGTCACCGATCATACTGTAAATACCTTCAACGACGATGAGGGCCGATTCCGCCTTGGTCCCCAGGCGCTTCAGACGCTTGTCCAGGTCACCGGGGTCGTTGTGACGGAAGCGGATGACCTCGGCGCTGCCGAGGCGGCAGCCATCATAGATGCTGGCATGGCTGTCCGCATCCAGCAGGACGACATCCGATGGACCCGGGATGGTGGACAGAATGCCAAGATTGGCAATATACCCGGTCGAGAAAACGATGGAAGATGGCAGGCCAAAGAAATCGGCCAATTCCCTTTCCAGGGCCAGATGACCGGCATAGGTGCCATTGGCCATGCGGGATCCTGTGGTGCCCGTCCCCTCCTCCTCCAGGGCCTTGCGCCCCGCGGCGATGCAGCGCGGATCGAAGGTCAGGCCCAGATAGTTGTTGGTGCCGGCCAGTATGGTGCGGCGGCCATTGACGATGGCCTCCGTCTCGGAAAGCACCTGTTCCACGACAACGTTGAAAGGATTGGTATCCAGTCTCGCAACGTCTTCACGCAGATTGGCATAATACTGGAACTTGTCGAAAATCGACTGCGTCATTCACTCAGTTCCTGGAGACTGACCGCCAGGTCCCTGACCGTATTGATATCAGGCAAGACATTGAGTGGAATGGAAATATCCATGTGATCCTCGATTTCCATCAGCAACTCCAGCAACCTGACGGAATCGATATCCAGATCGGCGACAAGCTCGGTCTCTTCGGAAAGCTGTTTGTTGGCCTCGTTGGCAAAAGGCGTCAAAACCTCATAAAGCGCATCCAATATTTCCTGGTATCGTTTCATATCTGTCTTGTATCCAATTATAAGGTTCAGCTTGTCCGATTCTGATTTTAAAAACAAGCACTGATCATAGCCAGCCTGGGAAAGGCGGCATTTTAGCGCGAATCGCCCATCAATTCTAACCCTTCGGACAACATCGGAAAATATACGAGACTGTCTCGTGCAAGACTGGTCAAGAGATGGCTTAAGCCGTATTTCTCACCACTTGGTGAGAAATGCGCATTAAAGGCTGTGGAGCGTATTTTTCAGCCCTTCAGGCAGTGAAACCTGTGGCGACCAGCCACTGATATCACGCCATGAGCCGGTATGGTGACAGACCCAGTCCAGGTAGCGCAGTTCACGCACCTTGCCAGGCGTCAACATGGGCGCATATCCTCCCATACGAGCCATGAGAAGGTTGGCTTCTCCGAGGCCGCGCAGCAACCATGCCGGGATGGCGCATTTCACCACCCTCTTGCCACGCAGGCGGGAGAAAATGGCAACAACATCGTCCCAGCTGTAACCCCCGCTGCGCCCGTCGTCCAGTTCGTAGATTCCCGAATGGCCGGGCGCAATCTCCAGCCCCTGCAGAATAGCCTGGACGAGATCGTCAACATAAATAAGGGAAAAACGCGCCTCGCCGGGGCCGGGAAGAATGGCCAGCCCCCGCGCCATCCACTGGAACAAGGGCAATAGTTCACGGTCACCCGGCCCGTAGACCGCAGGAGGACGAAAGGCCAGCCAATCCACCTTGTCCCCCAGTTCCAGCAGCACTTTCTCACCCTTGCGCTTGCTGGCCGCATAGGGTGACAGAGATGGCTTGCGTGCCGCCAGGGATGAAAGCGCAACCAGGCGGGGAGGATGAGCTTGCGCCAGGATGGCATTGGCAATGCGCCTTACGCCTGTCTCATTGACGTGGTCGAACTGGGCCTGGGTTATTCCGCGCACCGCACCGGCGCAATGGACCACCGCATGGGCATCGTGAACAAGGCGTTCAAGACTGTCCTGATCGTCCAGATCGCCCGTTACCCAGTGGAGACGTGGATTCTTCGCCGGGGCAGAAGTCCGGGCGCCGCGCGTCAGGGCCCGCACCTCCCAGCCCTGCGCCAACAAGGCCTTGAGGAGCGCGCCACCGATGAATCCTGTCGCCCCGGTTACCGCTACTATGCGGGACATGGGCTGAAAACCGGAAATAAGGGAGAAGGCCGGTTTACTGGTCGCCAGCGACTGCGGGCTGGGCGTCCCAGACGTGGGCCTCAATGAAGTTCTGGCGGGCCTTGGAGCGCGACAGCTTTCCGGACGAGGTGCGTGGCAGCGTATGCAAGGGCACCAGTTCGACATAGCAGTCGATACCCAGTTCGGAACGCACGCGCTGCTTCAGGCGGTTGACGAGGCAGGCCTGCACGGCGGGATCCTTCTTGCGGCACTGTACCACCATGACCGTTGTTTCTTCTCCTGACGGACCAGGCGCGGAAAATGCCAGGGCATCACCGGTGCGGACTTCGGGTTGCTGTTCGGCCAGGTATTCCAGGTCCTGGGGCCAGATATTGCGCCCATTGATGATGATGAGGTCTTTCTCCCGGCCGGTGATCACCAACTGGCCATCGAGAAGGTAGCCGATATCGCCTGTATTCAACCAACCATCACCGCACAGGGTGCGGCTGGTAATCTCTGTTTCATTGAAATAGCCGGACATCACGCTGGGACCGCGCAGGAAGATGGTGCCGCTATGGCGCTCGGGAAGTGCATTACCCTGCTCGTCCCGGATTTCCACCTCGAACCCCGGAATCGGTCTGCCACAAACCACGAAAGATCGGGTGCGTGGCGAAAGATCCTCATTGTTGCCGCCAGGCACCTGCCGCGCCTCATGGCACTTGGCCAGATGATCGGCATCGATGCGATCCACTTCCAGCCCTTTGTCGAGAGGGGCAAAACTGACGGCCAGGGAACATTCCGCCATGCCATAGCAGGCAAGAAAGGCCTTGGGGTCGAAACCACTGGGCTCCAGCGCCTTGGCAAAGCGCAACAGCGGCTCCGAACGGATCATTTCCGCTCCCACCCCGGCAATACGCCAGGTGCTCAGGTCCAGCTTGCTTGCCTCTCCGGCGCGTATGCAGCGCTCCACCAACTCGTAACCAAAGGGCGGCCCGAATGAAATCGTCGCCTTGGTCTTGCTCATGAGGGATAACCACTGGCGCGGACGCATGGCAAATTCGCGTGTACCAAGGTAATCGACAGACACCTGCGAGGTCACCGGCACCAGCACCAAGCCAACGAATCCCATATCGTGATAGAACGGCAACCAGGAAACAAAGCGGTCACCCGGCCCCATTTTGAGGCCATGCCTGATAATGCCCGCCAAATTGCTCAGCACCGTTTCCTGAGTGATCATGACGCCACGAGGGAATCGCGTACTGCCAGAGGTATATTGTATGTAAGCCAGTTCCGCGGCCTGCAGGGGGGCGAAGGATTCCTGAGCCTCGGGGAAATTCTCAAAATCGACGGGATCACCAACAAAGCTCATAGCCAAACCCTCGGCCGCCTCCTCCAGATAGGGCAGAAAACCCGCGGTGGAAATACCGACAGCGGCATTGCAACTGCGCAGCATGGAATGCAGATGGGCGACATAGGCCCCATGACCACCCAGACTGATGGGTATGGGGAGAGGCACAGGAACCAGGCCCGCATACTGGCACGCAAAGAAAAACCGCAGGAAATCAGGGTGGGTGTCGGCAATCAAGGCAACCCGGGCGCCGCGCTCCAGCCCCAGGCCCAGGAAGCGGCGCGCCAGGGCTTGAGCTTCCCGGCGCAACTTGGCATAGGAGAGTACAGCATAGACCTCGCCCCTCCCGGTATAGAAATTACATCCGGTCTCACCTTGCGCCGCATAATCCAGGGCTTCTGCCAGATTGGAAAAGTCGGCCGCTCGAAAGGGCAAAGTATTATGGGTAGGTGTAGTCTCCGGATCCAAATTAACCTCCTTTAATACTTTTCCTGTTGGTTTCTGTCCCCAGCAAACATCAAATTTTGGCAAATATACATGTAATACTTAGCCATATCAAGCGGTTAATAAAATTATTTTGGTGTGCGAATTTAGCACCCCGAATGTTGTTTTTTTACAACATATAATGCGCGCTCGTTTGCCGGAGGATTGACACACTCCGTTCCGTTCACCCCTCGTATTTGGAGGCACATTCTTGCGTTTTTCCATTAAAAACGCAAATTTAATAATTTGGCCGGGACTTGGGTGATATTTGCTCACTCCATGACGGACCCTATGATTTATAAGATCCCAGGTTTGTTCCAGGGAGTTTCAGGCATCGCATGGGCTCCGCATTCAGCCGGAACAACAAACACTTTATCTATAACGCTGACTTTATAGTGAATGTTCCACGCAAACGGAAATTAACCCGCCCTAATATAAGAAAAGACTTATCGGCCTGGAGGCGCTCCAACTTGAATATGCTGAACCAGAACAGAGCAATTGAAGCTGCCATTGGTCGGCATTTGCCGTTACACTACCGCCATCATGAAAAAAACCGCATTGCCTCACAATCCACTTTTAGCCCTTCGTTTCCCACATTTTTTCTGAATGACCTAGGGTAGAATTCCCATGACTGTTCAATCCGCATATCACATCGTCCCTGTCGAGGGTAAAAAGGCTCTGGAAACTTTCATCCGCCTGCCGTGGTCGATCTACCAGGAGGATCCCGCCTGGATCCCCCCCCTGATACTCGAACGCAGACAACACCTGTCAGAAAAAAACCCGTTTTTCGAACACGCCCGCTGGCAGGCGTGGCTGGCCATGGAAGGTGAGCGGCCTGTAGGCCGCATCACTGCCCAGGTCGACGAACTGTACCAGGATCGCTACGATGACAAATGTGGTTATTTCGGCATGCTGGAGGCCATAGATGATCCAGGCGTTTTTGCCTTGCTGTTGGAAACAGCGGGGCAATGGCTACGCGAACAGGGCATGGCGCTCATACGCGGCCCCTTCAACCTTTCAATCAATGAGGAATGTGGATTGCTGGTAGAGGGCTTTGAAACCCCGCCTTCTCTAATGATGGGGCATGCACGTCCCTACTATGCGGCCCATATCGAAAACCTGTCTTTTTCTCTGGCAAAGCAGCTGCTCGCCTACCGCATTAGTTCGGATTTCGAACCACCCGCATTGATGCGCAAACTGGTCCACAAGGCCAGCCGGACGGCGACGGTGCGCCCACTGCGCCGCAAGCAGATCGATGAAGAATTGGAAATCATGCAGGATATCTTCAACGATGCCTGGTCCAATAATTGGGGCTATGTCCCCTTCACCGCGGCGGAATTCAAGGAAATCGGCCGCAACCTGTTAATGCTGGTGGGCGATGACTTCGTGCAGATAGCGGAAATCGACGGCGAACCCGTGGCCATGATCGTGGCCCTGCCCAATGTCAACGAAGCCATCAAGGATCTCAATGGCAGGCTGTTCCCCTTGGGCTGGCTAAAGTTGCTGTGGCGCCTCAAGGCGAAATACCCAAGCAGTGGGCGCATTCCTCTCATGGGCGTACGCAAGCGTTATCACCACACCACCCTGGGTCCGGGGTTGGCGTACCTGGTTATAGCCGCCGTACAGGACGCTGTCAGGAAGCGTGGCATCGAGGAAGTGGAAATGTCCTGGATACTGGAAAACAATGCCGGCATGCGCAACATCATCGAAACAACGGGCGGCGCCGTTTATAAGCGCTACAATATCTATCAGAAACCATTGCGCCAGTAGTACTCCCACTCTGGCCATTCCATACACTGCCGATTCAGAGTCATGCCCGTCAAGCCCCGCTTCACCGCCATCATTCTGGCCGGCGACCGTACACCTGATGATCCCCTGGTGCGGGAGGCGGGCACGCAATGTAAGGCTCTGATTCCTGTTGCGGGCACACCGATGGTCCTGCGGGTACTGGATGCGCTGGGCAACAGTTGCCATATTGGCGAACGCATACTCTGCGGGCCACCCGCAAGCGCTGTTCAAGGCGCACCGCAGCTAAAAGAGATCATCAGGACAGGCAAAGTGGATTGGCTGGAAAACCAGGCTTCGCCCAGCCTCAGCGCCACGCATGCCATGCAGTCCGTTGCGGATACCCAGCCTGTTCTGCTCACCACCGCTGACCATGCCCTCTTGAGCCCGGATATCCTCGACAACTTCTGTGCCCAGGCGGTGCGCGGTGATTATGACGTCGTAGCCGGCCTCGCCTGCTATGATGACATCATCCGGGCCTATCCAGATACCCGCAGAACCGCCCTGAAATTCCGCGACGGCCGTTACAGTGGCTGCAACCTTTTTGCCTTCACTACCCCTGCAGGTCGCCGTATCACCAATTTCTGGCGCCAAATCGAGCAACAGCGGAAAAATCCATTCCGCGTTGTCAGCGCTGCCGGGTGGATGGCTGTACTGCGTTATGCGCTGGGACAGCTGACGCTGGAAGAGGGTCTGCAGCGCATTTCCAAACGCCTGAACCTGCGTATCGGCGTGGTGATTCTTCCCCAAGCGCAAGCCGCCATCGACATTGATACTGTTGCAGACTGGAAATTGGCCGACAAGATAGCAGGGGGCAACCGCCAGGCCGACAAGAACTAGCTAGGGCATGCTGACATGCCCTGAGCAAACGCTGCAGATACGACAACGTGACTCGACGACACTATTTCCAGGATAAGCCAACCAAGCCCAAGAAGCGCAGGCTGATGGAATGGCAGGTTATGCTCCCGCTGCTATCCCTTATCATGACAGGTCTCTCTTTCTCGGCCATTTCCGCCCCCACTCTCGCCAGCAAAGCAGGTCATGCCACTGCTCACCGCCTGGACAGGCTGGCCTGGAGCCAACTTCATTTCAAGATGTCCATCATGGGCTTGCCACTCCATGCAAAAATAGGATTAAGCATCCTGGATAACAATGAAATAAAATCACGGCTGATTGACCCGGAACAGGGTCAAGGCGTCCCACCGGGCCATTTTGTGCTCATGCTGGATATTACTTCATCATTTATCAGTGACAAGGATATTCATACCCGATTGTTTCTCAACCCGGACGATGCATCAGTACTGCAACGCACACGCCTCGAACTTACCAAGGGGGATGAGCGCTACAAGGCTTACCGCTTCACGGATGAGGGCATTTTCATTTTGCGCCGCAAACCCAGACCACGTGAAAACAATCACCCATACGGTCACTGGTCTGACATCAAGACATATTTCGAACCCTACCCCGGGCGACTGGATCAATACCAGATCATTTCCGATACTTCCGCACTGCTCTATATTGGCTCCACGGCGGCATTCGACAAACCCAATGACAAAAAAAGATTTATTGCCTATTTTGATGACGATTTCCATGTCATCACCATCGAATACGCAGGCCTGGAAAGCATCCGGGCGGATTTTACGGCACAGAAAGGTGGCGGCGCCCCGCCACAACACATTATGAGCTATCGTGATGCATCGCAGCTCATCATACACGCCCATCCATTAGGGCATCCCAGGGAAAAAAGTACACTACAAATAGCCGGACTGGAACCTCCTGTTAAACTATTCGTGGACAGGGAACTGGGAATTCCACTGGAATTGCGTGGCAGCCTGGGCTTCATGGGAGAAGTGTCACTCAGGCTGCATGAGGTAACACTGAGGCGCCCGTAAAAATCAAACCAGCCCGCCACCCCCCGCCATGGATACCGCTCTGAACATGGCACGCCCTTTGTTCAGGGTCTCCTCCCACTCATTTGCCGGTACTGAATCGGCCACGATACCCGCCCCCGCCTGGATATGAAGCATCCCGTCCTTGATAACCGCGGTGCGGATTGCGATGGCCGTATCCATATTTCCCTGCCAGCCGATGTAGCCGACAGCGCCGGCGTAGATGCCACGCTTGACGGGTTCAAGCTCATCGATGATTTCCATTGCACGTATCTTGGGCGCGCCAGACACGGTTCCTGCGGGAAAGGTGGCGCGCAGTACATCCATGGCCGTCATCTCCGGCTTGAGTTCCCCTGTTACATTGGAAACGATATGCATGACATGGGAATAGCGCTCCACCACCATCTTCTCGGTCAATTTTACACTGCCCGTTCGCGCCACACGCCCGGTATCATTGCGCCCCAGGTCGATCAGCATGAGATGCTCGGCCAGTTCCTTGGGATCAGACAGCAGGTCTTCCTCCAGCTTGTGGTCTTCCTCCTCGTCAGCACCACGTGGGCGTGTGCCGGCGATGGGCCTCACGGTCACCAGACCATCTTCCAGACGCGTCAGAATCTCGGGTGAGGAGCCCACGATATGAAAGTCACCCATGTTCATATAGTACATATAAGGCGAAGGGTTCAGCGTACGCAGGGCACGATAGAGATCCAGTGAGGATGCTGTGTAAGGAATCGACATGCGCTGCGACAGCACCGTCTGCATTACATCCCCTGCGACGATGTAGTCCTTGATTTGCAGCACGGCATGCTCGAAGCCCTCGCGCGTGAAACCTGAAATGAAGGCCTTTTCATCGACGGCCTCCTCTGAACAAGCGGTACGAGGGGGATGGTTGAGAGGCTCGCGCAATCTTGAAACAAGCTCGTCAAGACGTTGCTGCGCTGCATCCCATGCATCTGCCGAGGATGTATCGGCATGCACGATCAAATGGAGTTTTCCAGAAAGGTTGTCGAAAACCACCACGGCCTCGGAAACCAGCAACATGATATCAGGCGTTCCCAGGGGGTCCGGTGCTGATCCCGCCGCCAGTCTGGGCTCTATATAGCGAATGATATCATAGGCGAAATAGCCGACCAGGCCACCGCAAAAACGCGGCATCCCCGCTATTTCGGGGATCTTGAAACCATGAATATAGTCATCGATCCAGCCCAAGGGGTCGTGACTGCTGTACTGCTCGATGACTGCGCCATCCTGCTCGACAACAATTTCATTGCCCGTCACGCGCACCAGGCGCGTACAGGGCAGGCCGATAATTGAGTAACGTCCCCATTTTTCACCACCCTGAACCGATTCGAGGAGGTAGGAGAACGGCCGGTCGCCAGTAAGCTTCAGAAATGTACTCAAGGGCGTATCGAAATCGGCCAATACCTCCCGCATAACAGGGATTCGCGTATAGCCCGCCCCCCTGAATGACTCGAACTGTTCCGGTGTGACAGTCATGGGCTATCCGAGTACCGTACGGAGCTGCTCCATACTGTCGATGACCCTATCAGGACCTGCATCACGTATATCCATACCATGATTGTAGCCATAGCTTACACAGATGATCTGGAAACCCGCCGCCCTCGCCGCCTTCACATCGCTGATGGAGTCGCCAATCAGAAGGCTCTCCTCAGGCGCCACCTGAAAAAAAGACGCCGCATGCAACAAGGGCCCAGGATCCGGCTTTTTGACCGGCAAGGTGTCACCACTCACGATGATCTTGAAATATTTCGCCAAGCCCAGTTTTTCGAGTAACGGCTCGGTAAAACGGGCAGCCTTGTTGGTGACACAACCCAGAAAATATCCGGCATCGTGCAAATATTCCAACCCGGCCTCCACACCCGGATAGGGGCGGCTGTCAACGCAGACATTTTCTTCATAGGCCTCGAGGAAAATGGGAAGCGCCTTCCTGAACAATGCCTCATCGGGCTCGCCTTCATAGGCGCCCACCAGCGCGCGCTTTACCAAACGGTCCACCCCGTTGCCGATCCATTCGCGTACACGCGCCTCTCCATGTTCTGGCATTCCCAACTTTCGCATCATGATGTCCACACAAAGCGCCAGGTCGGGCACACTGTCCACCATGGTGCCATCGAGATCGACGAGTATCATCTCCGGGCGAACTGGCAGAGACTGCAAAGTTTCGCTCATGGTATAACAACCATATTGCCGGATTGTTTCATTGCGCCACCTTGGCCAATTCCCGCCTCATGGCGTCGATAGTCGCCTTATAGTCATCGGTATTGAAAATGGCGGAACCGGCAACAAATGTATCGGCGCCTGCCTCCGCGATTTCACGGATATTGTCCACCTTGACACCACCATCACTCTCAAGACGGATATCCAGCCCACTGGCATCAATCAGTTGGCGCGCTTCGCGCAGCTTGTCCAACGTGGCGGGGATGAAGCTCTGGCCGCCGAATCCCGGGTTTACAGACATCAGCAAGACCATGTCCACCTTGTCCAGAACATACTTCAGATGATCCAGCGGCGTGGCTGGATTGAATACCAGGCCTGCTTTGCAGCCATGATCGCGGATCAGCTGCAGGCTACGATCGATATGCTCACTGGCCTCGGGATGAAAAGTAATATAGCTGGCGCCAGCCTTGGCAAAATCGGGAATAATCCTGTCCACAGGCTTGACCATGAGATGCACATCGATATCGGCCGTAACACCATGCTTGCGCAGCGCCTCACAGACCAGGGGGCCAATGGTCAGATTGGGAACATAGTGATTGTCCATCACGTCGAAATGGACGATATCGGCGCCAGAGGTCAATACTCGATCCACTTCTTCGCCCAGACGGGCAAAATCAGCAGACAGAATGGATGGTGCGATCAAAAAATCTTTCATGACAACCCTCTTCGATAAATTGCTAAAAAAACCAACTCGATCAATAACAAAGCTGCTGCAAGAATACGCGCCAGCTTTCCTTTGAAGAAGCTTTGTTATTAAACGCCCGTTAACTTTACCCGATCAAGGCAAACATTTCACATCAATTGCACTGGCATGTAACTGCCGTGCATACTACCTAAAAAGAAAAGGGGCCTTGGCGGCCCCTTTTTCTCTCCAGCCTTTCGAAGCAATGAACCCTCATGTACCACTGCTGCGGATCAAGCCGTAACGCACCAGCGCCTTCTGCATGGCCCACCACGCCGCACCGAACACCGCCAGGGTGACAATGAGATCGAACATCGACGTCATGGGATAGTGATAGTACTGACTGTCTACCGAACCTGCAATCCAGGTATACCTTTCTATCCAGTATCCCAATACAATGGAGAATGCAACCATGGCGATGATCGTCGGGTTATGCCTATTGCCTGTGAATATCAGTGTCACAAAGGGAAAGACGAACTTGAGGAACAGGAATGTCCACCAGAGCGGTCCGAAACCTTCCAGCATCATGCTGTTGAAGCGGTGCATTTCCTCAGGGAGTCGGCCGTACCACATGATCAGGTACTGGGTAAAGTACAGATAGGTCCACAATATGGTCATGGCCAGCATGAATTGAGCCATATAGTTGAAGATATACGGCTGGAAAGGTTTCGTCAGTTTGCCAGAACGGTAGATGAAATAGAGGAAAACGGTAAAGGCCGCCAAGAACATATGGAAGCCGCTCTGGAAATGATACGCTCCATAACTGGCGCTGTGCCAGTTAGGCACCATGGTCATTTCGAAATCCCAAGCCACCATGGAGCCGTAAGCAAAGTAAGCAAAGGGTATCAACAAGGCGATATTCCGGAATCGGCGCTGGGCAGCGTATGACTTGTCAATTTCGCTTTGATGTTGGTATTTGATGAACAGTCCGTACAATACGGCAACTGCTATGAAGCCCAGTATTTCACGTACCACAAGAAACGTATAGTTGTGCCAACCATTGAGGTGTACCCCCTCATCATGGGCGCCTTCCAACCATTGAAAGGTGGCATCACCGTTGGCCAACAGGATGAGCAACAGTACACCTGCAATGGGAAACAGGGCTGCGAAGGAGCAGGCCAGATTGCGAATCTGAAAACGCCACTGTCCATTACACAGATGAAGGACGGAAGACAGGGTCACGCCACCCAGCGCAATGTACAGGATAACTAAAAAGTTTGTCGTCAAGACTGACCAACTGCCGAAATCTTCCATTTTATCCCTCGCCTCTTTATTTATAACTTGCCTTGATTATGTATTGTGTTAGTTGGCTGATGCCGTTCGCGCGCTCGATGCCTGAGAATCTTTCAGCAGACCATGCCTGACGTAGTTGACCACATGCCAGCGCTCCTCGACGGAAAGATCATTCGATCCACGCAGATCGTCACGGCCGCGCGGCTTGCCATAAGCGGGCATGACAAAACTGCCAAAAGTGATGGTGCCAAAAATCCAGCCTTCAGTAAGAGTTTCCTGAACATAGCTGTCTACCAAGCTGATGGCGCCGATCTTGCCCGCAATCGGGGTGTCCGCTTTACCCGTTAGGCCATGGCAGGCGGCACAATAGATCTTGAACAAGGTTCGGCCTTCGCTCAGCGAGGCATCACTCACAGGTATGGGGCTGGTGAGTGGCTTTGCCTCGTCGCGGTTGCTTACCGTCGTGGGGACACCAGCAACGGGCACAGAGCGATTGGGAAAAGGCGTCATCACGCCTTCCTGTGGCTTGATACTCGGCTGGTTGACCATGTCCATGGACCATGGCCAGGCAAAGGCCAGCGTTGGAAAAAGAATCAGACCCAGTAAAAGCTTAGTTTTCATCTAATAACCTCATGTCTTATTTCCAGCGCCTCGTGCTCATTGAACAGGCTTTTCAGTGGTTCCAGATATTTCTCGTCGACTTCAAGCTCAATACCGACCTGATCCAGTGTCACCTTCTCGCTGTACAGGCTCTTACGCCGGCGCAACAGGCGCGCCCCCAGCATCATTCCCACCAGTGTAAACAGCACACTGAAGAGAATCATCATTTCATAGGTCAGCACAATATTGGAAGGTATCGGTATTACAGGCTTTCCACCTTGCGGTTGTACAGTGAAGTTCGCCTGTGCCGCTGCCAGGAAAGTAAAACCGAACACAATTCCAAAAATACCCCCAACCAGCGTGAACTTTGGCACGTGAGCCGGGCGTTCACCCAGAATTTCCTCGATTTCCGGGTGTTCTATGGGCGATATCACGGTGACATCATCCACTGATACCCCCGGTATCTTGTAGTGGCGGATATCCGATATGGCTGCAAAAGCCTCATCGAAATTACTGAACAGCGCCAATATACGGGCTTTTTGCATGACTACGCTCCCTCCAATCCAGGTGTTTCTGAGGCTGGTTTTTTATCTGTTGCGCGGCGGTGCATGACCTCTGCTATATCCTTTTTGGCCATGTGACGGCGGTGGAAGATCATTTCCTTCACTTCATACATGGACACAGAAGGTATGATCTTCACAAAAATCAGGAATAGCAGGCCAAACCATCCAAAGCTGCCCAGGACGATGAACCACTGCACCCAACTGGGCCACATGACATCATGCGCGGCAGGTGAGTAGGCCAGCGACAATGTGGGCGTTACGATCATCCAGCGCTCCAGCCACATACCGAGATTAAGTAACAACGATACAACCATCATCGCAGGTATGTTCCGCCTGAGTTTCTCGAACGCTAGGGTAAATGGCAGCACCGAGCCCAGGAATATCATTGCCCAGAAATAGGGTGCATAGGGGCCGGTGAATTTGGCCAACAACAGCTCCTTGGCAATGGGGTCATGGCCGTACCATACAGAGCTGAACTCGATGATGTTCAGGTAGGTCCAAACCATGGCGATGGCGAAGGTCAGTTTGCAGGTCTTCTCCAAGATGGGGATCGTCATGTAATCCTCAAAGCGGAAGAAATAGCGCAGCATGATGAACAGCGTGATGATAGCCGCACAGCCTGAATACAGCGCGCCAGCCACGAAGTATGGCGGGAACGTGGTCACGTGCCACCCCGGCATGATTGAGACAGCAAAGTCGGAGGATACGATCGAATGCACCGACACCGCCAAGGGTATCAGAAAACACGCCATGAGCAGGTAAGCCTTGCGGAAGTGACGCCACTGACGATCGTCACCGCGCCAACCCAAGGACAGGACGGTATAGAGCTTCTTACGCCATCCCTTTGCCGAGTCGCGGCAGATGGCCAGATCGGGAATAGACCCCATGTAGAGGAAAAGAGCCGATGAAGTCAGATAGGTGGATATGGCAAAAGCGTCCCATACCAGTGGGGAACGGAAGTTGGGCCAGATGCCGCGATCGCTGAAGTACGGAAGCACCCAGTACATGTTCCACAAACGCCCGATATGGATGATGGGGAACAGACCAGCAGTCATGAGCGTAAAAGTTGTCATGGCCTCGGCAAAGCGGTAGATGGGCTTGCGCCAGTCAGCATGGATGATATGCAAAATGGCTGACAGCAACGTTCCGGAGTGACTCATGCCGATCCAGAAGATGAAGGTGGCGATATACAAATCCCACATGTGAGGCCAGTTGAGGTTGGCCGGCCCCATGCCCACGTTGTACTGGTAAATCTCCGCCACTACGGCAAAAGCAAGCAGGAACAGGCATCCCGCAATGGCCAGCCAGTATCCCTTGCGCGGGTTCTCCATGGAGCGGAGCACATCCTCATTGATCTTCGCCCATTTAATGTCTTCGTTGATATCTTTGCTCATGACTATCGCGATTCCATTTATATATTGTTATCACATACCCGTTGCGGTTTTCACTACATTCAGACTTCGCGTACGCGCTCCAGGAACATCACACAGGGATCCGTGTTCAAGCCTTCGAACACACGGTAACCACGCAATTCCGGATTCTGCTTGTTTTGACGTGGCTTGCCCAGTTCGACCTGGTGGGCGCGCCACATTTTGGTGACCTTGGTTTCAGGTGCGTTCGTATCCGGATCGTAGTGCTTGAGCAGGTCGCCAAAAACGATGGCCGAAGTTGGACAGGTCTGCGCACAGGCCGGCATGGCCTCACCATCAGCGACGGGACGGTTATCCATCTTCGCCTTGTCCTTGACTGACCTGATTCTCTGTACACAGAAGGTACATTTCTCCATGACGCCCTTGTCACGCACACTGAGATCGGGATTGAGTTGCATTTCCAGGGGTGCAGGCCATGCGTCTTCGTAATATGAATAGAAATTGAAGAATCTCAGGCGGTAGGGGCAGTTGTTGGAACAATAACGCGAGCCGATACAGCGGTTGTAGACCTGGGCATTGAGGCCATCCGGGGTATGGTAGGTGGCGGCAACCGGGCACACCGGCTCACAGGTTGCGGCGTTACACTGCTGACAATTCATGGGAATGAAGTTGGCGCCGTGCTGATTGAATTCACTGATCCTGTCGTCCCCCAAATCAGGCTCGTCCCAGTAACGCTCGATACGCATCCAGTGCATGGCCTGTCCCTTGGAAAACTTTTCCCGCCCGACGACGGGCAGATTGTTTTCAGCATAACAGGCGACAGAGCAGGCATTGCAACCAATGCACTTGTTGAGGTCGATAGCCATACCCCACATATGCTCATAGTCATGGAAACCGCCATCTTCACGGTCCTTGCGGTATCTACTCCAGTCTTCAAGAATATTACTAAGCGACATTATGCCTCTCCTTCAGTACGCTCATAGACGTCTGCAGTCACTGTTGCGATAATCTTACGGCCCATCTGTGTCTCGCTGCCACCGAACTGAACCATGGCGTCTCTGACACTGGTCCTGCTCACCTGCACTTCAGTGCCATGGTGCGCCAACTCGCCGGTCTTGCCTTCCGTATTCAGGGCCAGAATCTTCAAAGGGTTGACACCACGCCCTTTGGCATACCGGCCATAGGCTTCGTGTCCCTGCCCCATAGGCACCGCGATGGCATCAGGGTGAATCCCCTTGTAGACATAGACATTAGCCTCGATAGTGCCGCTGGCGGACGTAATCTTGATGGCGTCGCCGGTCTTGACCCCCAGCTTGCGGGCCGTGTTGGGATGAATCTCGGCCCATGAATCCCACACCACCTTACTGATCTGGTCAGGCGCTTCCTGTAACCATGGAATATTGGCATGGCGGCCATCCCACATACCGAGGCGCGCGGAGGGTACGAGATGGTAGGCGCCCTCCTTAGCGGGATTTTCAGGCAAATCGAAATCGATCACGTTGGCGGATAGTCTGCCCTCACCTGTATCAACAGCCAATACGCCCTTCTGCATGACACTTGCCCAGAATTCATCGTCGCTGGCGCCATTTTTCAGGCTGCCAGGCATGGCGCTGAATGCGTCACGCAAATAGGCATAGTAATCTGGATAATCTGAATATCCCGCGGCCTTCTGCATCTTGAGCAGGCTCAACATGACATCACCAAATCCGCGGGTCTGATCATAGAGCGGTTGCATGAGCGGCTGTTGAATGGCAATGACTGAAGGCCCTGGTTGGTAGGCCGCAACATGCGTACCCCAATCCTCCAGGGGCGAATACATGGGCAGCACGAGGTCGGCCATGCGCGTGGTCTCATCCTCGAACATGGAAAAGGCCACCTTGAAACCAACCTTATTGAGTTTCTCCTTGAGTCCCAGCGTCTCGGGCGCCGTGAAGACAGGGTTCGCGCCCCGGAAGAAAACAACATCCAGTTCTTTGTCGTCTACGGCCTTTGCAAAATCAATTAAATCCTTGGTTCCGCCCGTCCTGGCAGCCAACTGGGGAAAGGGAAAGGTCCCGGATGACTCTATGGTCTTGCCAATGTTGCCGAGAATAATATTCAACAGCATGGTGGCCGCCACGGTATCGTAGCCATGCTCATGCCCTTCTGCAGAAGCGCCAGCTATCACCAGACTGGGCGAGCGCTCGGCCAGCCAGCCGGAGACCTTGACGATGTGATCGCCCGAGGCGCCAGTGATGCGGCTGGCCTTCTTGATGTCATAACGCCTGATCAACTGCCTTGCCTTGTCAGGCAGGCCGTCCAGCCTGGCAGGATCCTTGGCCGACAGGGCATTGGCGACTGCCAGCGCAAAGACCCCCTCGGTACCCGGACGCACCGCCACCCACAGGTCGGCATTGGCGCCCGTCAGGGTCATCTTCGGTTCTACCTGGACCAGCACCCCACGGGGTGCTTCGCGGAATGTTGCGTATTCGACAGCGTTATGCACCGGCGACTGCCAGGTGCCGAGGAAGTCCGCGCCGAAAGACAACACGACACGCGCCTTGTCGAAGCGCAGATGGGGTTGCGGATCACCCAGCATGTCCTGGTTCACCTGCCGCGCAACGCTGTTATTGATGATTTCATGCACAT
Source organism: Gammaproteobacteria bacterium (assembly GCA_026982565.1). GTDB lineage: Bacteria > Pseudomonadota > Gammaproteobacteria > SZUA-140 > SZUA-140 > SZUA-140. Next base: position 41,535 of record JALSGV010000024.1, on the reverse strand, counting down.
AGTGCCTGCTGGATCCGATGCTCTCCCGATAGGCATCCATCAACACAGCCTGATGCCCGCTGACCGTATCGGTAAACCAAGCAAAGCGCTCACCCGCCAGCCCGGAAGTCTTGCTTTGAATCATGCTCAGTGCTTCATCCCAGGAAACCGGGGTCAAACCGCTGCCCTTGCGGGCCATGGGGCGGGTCAAGCGATCAGGATTGTAATGGGTCTGAACCCCGGCCTGCCCCATCTGGCACAGCTTGCCTTGGTTGACAGGTGATTCGGGATTGCCCTCCAGCTTCAAAATGCGCCCTTCCCTGACGCGGCCGTGCAGCCCGCACCCCGCCGGACACTGCAAGCATGTGGACGCATAATAAACGCCCACGCCTGGAATGACGTATTCTTCCGGCACCAGATAGGAAGTGACCTGCTCCTTCCCTTCCTCCAGTGTCACAGTCGTTGGCATGTCGCAGCCGGCCAGTGTGGCGCCGACGCCACCCCAGCCCATGATCTTCAGAAAATCCCTGCGGTTTACTTTATTACTCATTGTGTATCACCCCGTTTTCGTCACACACATTGCGTGTGTACAACGTGAATTACTTATGACACTTCCAGCAGTCGAAAGGCCCTTCATTGGCTTCGTGGCACCTTCTGCAGAACCCCATATTCAGCGGCTTGACCTTGTGGGCAACGGTCATATTCTTGACGTCACCATGACAGAATGCGCAGACCTCGGAGACGTTTTCTACCTCCATCCCCTCGTTGTCGAACACAAACCGCTTCAGGTGCTTCTCATGGGTGAAGTGGACGTAGTCGGGCACATCATGAACCTTCCTCCAGGGAGGCGGTTCCTTGTTTTCCCAGTACTCGGTGAGTTTTTTGATGCGTGGCTTGTCTGTGGCGATGACGCTGTGGCAGCCCATGCATTTGCTCGTGGGAGGGATACCCGCCACCGGGCTGCGCCTTGCGTAGGTGTGACAATACATGCAGTTGATCTTATTGACATCCACATGGGTATTGTGAGGAAATTCGATCGGTTGTGGCACGTCATCACCATCGTGTGTGCCCACTGGAGGCACGGCGTTAGGCACCACGCTTTCCGCATGGGCCGCACCGGCCGAGAGAACCAGCAGCGCAGAGAATACCAGCAGAAACAAGGATGGTGTCAGGAAACGATTAACGAAACGTGCACCGCAGTGAGTGATATGCCCTGACGGCAATTGCAGAGTATTAAACATCTCCCCCCTCAATACCTATTTTGAATTTGATATTTAGCAGAAGCCGCCAGTATTTCCATACTGGTCAGCCAACCCATTCTTATACAGTTGGTGGCAACTGCTTATTATTATTGTTGTCCACTCTGCTGGGTGCCGCTGGCAATCAGCGTCCCTTCTGGCTTGATGCTTATCAAGCCAGCATTACATATCTTCATACCCAGAGAGTGTACAACTCCAACGTCATTTTGGATACTGCCACCGGCCCTGTTTTTAATAATCATTCGTTATTAAGTATCTTCCGACAGTCCGGCAGACCACCCCAAACAATGATCACCCTTACTCAGGCCATGAAAGAACAATGCTAGTCTAATTCAAACCGCCCTGTCAATATCCTCGTATGCCTATCAACATTTCGTTCTTTGAGTAACAAAACCCGGAGAAACAGGCGGGTTTATACACCTTGACATCATACTGGGTTGGCAATATCCAGAAAATGACAATCGATGGAAAAACGTGCCTGCAGGTGCTCCGCCAGGGCCTGCACCCCATAGCGTTCCGTCGCATGGTGACCCGCGGAAAAAAAATGCGTGCCTGTTTCAAGGGCGATATGGGTGCTTTGCTCAGAGACCTCGCCTGTAAGATAAGCATCCACACCCATTGCGGCAACCTGCTCGAAATAACCCTGCGCCGCTCCACTGCACCACGCCACGTGTTGAATACGGGAAGGACCACCCGGCAGATGTAAAGGCCGGCGAGCAAGATGCTTTTCAAGCAGACTCACAAATTCAGCAGGGCTCAAAGGCGCTGCAAGCCGGCCATGCAGCACCAGCCCATCGCCCAGCCGTGGGGCCAGCGCCCCCTCTATGTCGATATCCAGCCGCTTGCCCAGCACCACATTATTACCGTAGCGGGGGTGTGCATCGAGAGGGAGATGATAAGACAAGAGGCTGATATTGTTTTTCAGCAACAATTCCAGCCGGCGCTTCTTGATGCCAGTGACGCACGGATTTTCATTCTTCCAAAAATATCCATGATGAACCAAGATGGCATCAGCCTTCATGGCGACAGCGGCTTCGATCAGGGCCAGACTGGCGGTCACCCCAACAGCAATGGATTTCACCTCGGAAGCCCCTTCAACCTGCAAACCATTGGGGGCATAGTCCGCATAGGCGGACACGTCGAGCAAATCATCGAGGTAATGGCACATCACATCCAGTTCAATCATAACGCCAGCCCCCCTCCTCCATTTGCATGGATTTCATGATAGAGTATCGCCACATGAGCCCAATAAAAATCTACCCCTCTTTCCTCAAAGGCGCCATCGCCGGTTTTGCCATCGGTTTCACTGTCTATCTCGTGGTTGCCACTGACCTGTTCAAGCCCACTCACGTGGTTGAAATCAAGGAAACCAGTCAGCCCGTCACTATTAGCGGCGCGCCCCCCGAAGGCGTGGTTTCCTATGCCATGGCAGTGGATGCCGCTGCGCCCGCCGTGGTCAACATATATACCACAAAGGTCATCACCCGTCGCGCCACCCCTTTTTTCGATGATCCTTTTTTCCGCAGATTCTTCGGTACGCCGCCACAACCAAGGCGGCAACGCCAGACCAGCCTGGGATCCGGCGTGATACTCAACGAGGAAGGCTATATTCTTACCAACAACCACGTCATCGATGGTTCCGATGAAATTCTGGTAGCCCTTCATGACGAGCGAACCGTGGAGGCCTCCGTCGTCGGCACGGACCCAGAGACGGACCTTGCCGTTCTCAAGGTATCCCTGGACGATCTGCCCAGCATCGTCATGGGTGACTCCGATCAGCTGCGTGTGGGGGATGTGGTGCTGGCCATTGGCAACCCCTTTGGCGTCGGCCAGACCGTCACCCAGGGTATCGTGAGCGCCAAGGGACGCAGCCAGTTGGGTATCTCAACCTTCGAGAATTTCATCCAGACAGACGCCGCCATCAATCCCGGCAATTCCGGTGGCGCCCTCATCAATGCCTATGGCGCGCTGGTGGGCATCAATACCGCCATTTTTTCCCGCTCGGGCGGCTCGCAGGGTATCGGCTTCGCCATCCCCGTCACGCTGGTCAAGTCCATCATGAAACAGATCATCGAGCATGGCGAGGCAGTGAGAGGCTGGCTGGGCATCGAGATCCAGACGCTGACTCCCGCATTGGCAGAATCCTTTGGGCTGAAGAACATCAAGGGGATCATCATTGCGGGCATCTTGCGCAACGGCCCTGCAGATCACGCCGGGCTGCAAGCGGGTGACATCATCACCGACATCGGCGGCAAGCCGGTCTTCGATGCCAACAGCGCCTTGAACCAGATTGCCCAGGCAACACCAGGAGAAACACTGTCTTTGCATGGCATGCGCAACGGCGGTGAATTCAGCATCGACGTCACCATCGGCCGCCGCCCCGCCAGCCGCGGCCGCTGACGACAACGCTACAACCTGAACCCACGGATTCAGGTTTATTAACCCGGCAACAATATACGATATATATTGTTGCCGGGTTAATAACTCAATCAGGGTTTGTGGTCCGCCTGCTCTGCCTCATCCTCATCACCCCGTGGCGACACCATCATGCGGGCGGCAATGACGCCCAGTTCAAACAACAGCCAGATAGGCAGGGCCAGCAGCGTCTGGGAGATCATATCGGGCGGCGTGAGCAGCATGCCGATGATGAAGGCGCCGACGATGATATAGGGCCGTTTGGCAACCAGCCTGTCGGGCGTGGTCACGCCCGCCCACACCAGCAGAATAGTGGCGACAGGAACTTCGAATGCCGCTCCGAAGGCAAAAAAGAGCTTCAGCACGAAATCGAGGTACTTGCTGATATCCGTCATCACCGCGACGCCCTCCGGCGCTGTGCCAATGAGAAAACTGAACACCAGGGGAAACACCACGAAATAAGCGAAGGCCATACCCAAATAGAACAACAGCGAGCTTGAGAACAGCAGGGGCATGACGATGCGCTTCTCAGTCTGATAAAGACCCGGCGCGATGAAGGCCCACAACTGATGCAACACATAGGGGATGGCCACGAAAAAGGCGAAGACCAGGGTGAACTTGAAAGGCGCCAGGAAGGGGGATGCCACTTCCGTCGCAATCATGGAACTGCCCTCCGGCAGTTCGTTCAGCAGGGGTTTTGCCAGCGCTTCGTACAGATCGTTGGCGAAAGGCAGCAACAGCAGAAACACCGTGCCGATACCGATCAACATGCGTATCAGGCGATTCCGCAGCTCGATCAGATGAGTGATCAGCGGCTGTTCCGGCTCAGGAGGATACTTCTTTGGACGCGCCATGGGTTGGTTTTGCGGCTGTTGGTGAGGGCTCGGTCAACTGACCGTCCTGTTTTTCCGGTGACTGGGCGGCGCTGATTTCATCGAGTTTCTTACGGGTCTCACCATCAATGGGGATCCGGACGTTGGCCTGTTCGGCGATCTTGTGGAGTTCCGCGATCCGCGCCTCCTGTTCTATAAGCCGCTTCAGCTCCTCCGCTTTGCCGGCCTCTTTCTCCAACTCGCTCTTGGCATCGTTCATAAATCCACGAATCTTTCCCAGCCAGGAACCGATGGTGCGAACCAGCGAGGGGAACTCCTCCGGTCCCACGACCAGCAACGCCACCACTGCAATTACGGCAATTTCCCAGAACCCTATATCGAACATGCGCCCATCACCGCGCCGCGCCTATCAAGCCTGGTCCTTCTCTTTATCCTTGCTGGCAGCGGCCGTGGTCTCTTCCTTCGTCACCTCACCCTCGATGACGCGGCTGGCCTCGCTGTGTTCCAGTTCCTGAGGCGTCTTTTCCTGTTTGTCGTCACGATCGTCCATGGCGTCGCGGAACCCCTTGACGGCGCCCCCCATATCCTTGCCAATGCTGCGCAGCTTCTTGGTGCCGAACAGCAGCACGATAATCAACAGGATGATCAATAATTGCCAAATACTAATACCCATACTCAAATCCTCTGTAACTCATTGAATGAAGGCGCATTGTGATATATTGCCCAGAATCAGGCAACTATTCCCGCGCAGCCTTCTCCTCGATGCCCGATGTGCCAAAACGCCGCTCCAGCTCGGTCAGGACATCCGCAGGCCCCAACCCCTGGTAGCTCAACATAACCAGGGTATGGAACCAGAGATCGGCGGTTTCGTAAATGATCTGCTCTCTGTCGCCATTCTTGGCGGCGATGATGGTCTCGGCGGCTTCTTCCCCCACTTTCTTGAGGATGGTATCCAGCCCCCGATCATAGAGTGACGCCACATAGGAGCTGTCCGGCGCAGCCGAGCGCCTCGCCTCCAGCACTCGGGTCAATTGTTGCAGTATATCACTCATTTGTTTCGTATATCGGCCCTACCCACGGCTTCGTTACTGTTTCTCTTGATAAATTTCATCGGGGACACGTATTACCGGCTCCACGGTTTCCCATGTGCGATCCCGCAGCCGCCTGAAAAAACAATGGTGGCGCCCCGTGTGACAGGCGATCCCGCCCTCCTGCTCCACCAGCAGCAGGATAGCATCCCGGTCACAGTCCAGGCGGATTTCCTTCACCTGCTGACCATGCCCTGACTGCTCCCCTTTGCGCCACAGCCGCTGCCGGGATCGCGACCAGTACACGGCGTAACCCGTCTCCACCGTGAGCGCCAGGGCTTCATGATTCATCCATGCCAGCATGAGTACCCGGCCGCTGGACTGCTCCTGGGCGATGACGGGCGCCAGACCCTCGGCAGTCCACCGCACCTCGTCCAGCCAGTCTTTGCCTCTGTTCATGTCATCTATAACCTGACTTCGATCCCACGATCCGCCAAGTAGCGCTTGGCCTCGCCCACGGTATATTCGCCATAGTGAAATATACTCGCCGCCAACACCGCGTCCGCCTTGCCTTCAATAATGCCTTCCGCCAAATGCTCCAGGCAGCCCACGCCACCCGACGCGATCACTGGTATGGTAACGGCCTCGCTGACCGCACGGGTCAGGGACAGATCATAGCCATCCTTCGTGCCGTCCCTGTCCATGCTGGTAAGCAGGATCTCGCCGGCGCCGAGGCGGGCCATCCTGCATGCCCATTCCAGCACATCGATGCCCGTGGGATTGCGCCCGCCGTGGGTGTAGATCTCCCACCCGGATGTCTCACCATTCTCCACCTGTTTGGCATCGATGGCAACGACGATGCACTGGCTGCCGAAGCGCTCGGCTGCCTGGTGGACAAATTCGGGATTGTGGATGGCCGCCGTGTTGATAGCCACCTTGTCGGCTCCCGCGTTCAGCATGCGGCGAATATCTTCCTGCTCCCGTATACCGCCCCCCACTGTCAGGGGGATGAATACCTGGCTGGCCACCTCCTCCACTACATGCACCATGGTATCACGCCGCTCATGACTGGCGGTGATATCCAGAAACACCAGCTCGTCGGCCCCCTGTTCGTCATAGGCCCGCGCGATCACCACGGGGTCACCGGCATCCACGATGTCCACGAACCGGACACCTTTGACCACCCGGCCCTTGTCCACGTCCAGGCAGGGAATGATGCGCTTGGCCAATCCGGTCATGAATCGAAGCCGTCCGCCAGGCGCTGGCACTCGGCAAAATCGACGGTGCCTTCATAGAGTGAGCGCCCCAATATGGCGCCCATGATACCCTCCTCCGCGACAGCGCCCAGGGCATGGATGTCATCGATACTGGATATCCCCCCGGATGCAATGACAGGAATGGTGATGGAACGGGCCAACTTGACCGTGGAGTCGATATTGACCCCACTGAGCATACCGTCACGGTTGATATCGGTATAGATGATGGCCTCCACCCCGTCACGCTCAAAGTGCTGGGCCATATCGATGACATCATGGTGAGAAAGCTTTGACCAGCCATCGATGGCAACCTTGCCATCTCTGGCATCCAGCCCAACGATGATATGGCCGGGATAGGCAATGGCCACATCGGCCACGAAGTGGGGCTGGTTCACGGCGGCAGTGCCGATGATGACATAACGAACACCCGCATCCAGATAGGTTTCGATAGTCTCTTCGTCTCGTATCCCGCCCCCAACCTGGATCGGCAGCTCGGGGAAAGAACGCGCGATTTCCCTGATGACCCCGATATTGACCGGCCGCCCGGATACGGCGCCGTCCAGATCCACAAGATGCAGGCGCCGCGCACCCTCTTCCACCCAACGCTGCGCCATGGCAACGGGGTCATCGGAAAAAACCGTATCGTCGTCCATCCTGCCCTGACGCAGTCGCACACACTGCCCACCCTTCAGATCTATGGCCGGTATCAATAACATTTTTCAGCACCCCAATTCAGATTGTATTTGTATCTCTACCTGAACCCACGGGCTCAGGCCTCTCTTTATAATTCTTCATTAAGGAAACGCCAATACATGAATACATCGAAAAAACCCTCAAGCCGAGCCATCCCATTGGAGAAAATTGTTCAGCAGGGCAAGCCCCGTGTGCTGGCTCTTTTCTGGATGAAACTGAACGGCAAATATGTTCTCGTGCGCCAGCGCCGACGTGAACGGCACGCCGTAATCGGTGGTTCCAACTGTCACAGCCGGCGCGTCGGGACAGACGAAATAACTGTGCACGAAGTAGAAACGACTATCCTGTGGAATACCCCGCCACAAGGGATGAGGCTGCGTCTGGCGCACGTGATTCCATCCCATATGCGGAATCTTCAATCGAGCCTCACCCTGGCCGGTGCTGAAATGTCTTACCGTACCAGGAATAATCGACAAGGCAGGCGTACCATCGTTTTCCTCACTGCTGTCCAGCAAGGCCTGCATGCCCAGGCAGATACCCAGGAATGGCCGGCTGCGAACACACTCCCTGATGACGCCTACAAGCTCCAGGCGCTGGAGCTCCTGAATACAGTCACGCAAGGCCCCAACGCCAGGAAAAACGACACGGTCGGCCGCCAGGATACGGCCAGGATCATTACTCACAATAACCTTGCAGCGCTCCCCTGCGCATTCGAGCGCCCTGGATACGGAACGGATATTACCCATGCCGTAATCGATGACTGCTACTGTATTCATTGACTTGCTATTTTCCCAAAACGCAGACTCGCGCCAAAATGGTAGAGATCAAAGAGCCCCTTTGGTCGAGGGTATGACACCCGACATGCGCGCATCCCTCTCCAAGGCCGCCCGCAATGCCCTCCCGAAGGCCTTGAAGACCGTTTCGGCCACATGATGGGCATTGGCGCCCCGCAGGCCGTCGATGTGAAGAGTCACCGCTGCATGATTGACGAAACCCTGGAAGAATTCCCGAAACAGATCCACATCCATCTCGCCAATGCGCGCACGGGGAAACTCCACGTGGTATTCCAGGCCGGGACGGCCCGACAGGTCCAGGACGACCCGGGACAGGGCCTCGTCGAGGGGCACATAGGCATGACCATAGCGACTTATGCCCTGCTTGTCGCCAAGCGCCTGGGCGAAGGCCTGGCCCAGGGTGATGCCGATATCCTCCACGGTGTGGTGGGCATCGATATGCAGGTCACCCTGTGCCCGTATGGTAATATCCATCATGCCGTGACGCGCCACCTGGTCGAGCATGTGATCCAGGAAAGGCACTCCCGTATTGAAATCCGCCTTACCCGTCCCATCCAGGCTCAACCGTACTTCGATGTCCGTCTCGGCCGTTTTGCGTTGCACTGAGGCCACTCGTTCCAATTTCAATGCTCCTTTATTCATGGCCGCAGCGCAGCCATTTAGCTCAAACCTGAATCCGCGGGTTCAGGTCAAAGATTATCATGATCCCATCTCCAAGTCCTGCAGGGCCTTGTCAAGGGCCGCCAGGAAGGCGCGATTTTCCTCTCCCGTTCCGACTGTCACGCGCAGGCAATCGCGCAACAATCCATCGTCACGATGCAGATTTTTGATCAACACGCCCTGCGCGCGAATACGCTCGAACACCTCAACGGCATTTCCACCTTGCACACGAAAGAGTATGAAATTGGCATCGCTGGGAAACACCGTGACGCCCGGCAGGGCCGCCATGGCGCCGCCGAGCCATGCGCGGTCACGGCGGATGGCTTCGGCCTGCTCGTCCAGCATGGCCTGATGGCTGAGGGCAAAATCCGCGCTGAGCTGGGCAAGGATATTGATATTGTAGGGCAGACGGATCTTGTTGATCTCTTCCAGCCACAGGGCATCGCCGGCAAGAATACCCAGGCGCAGGCCGGCCAGCCCCATTTTCGACAGGGTGCGGAGAATGAACAGGTGCTCATATTGTTCCAGGCAGGGCATGAAAGTGGCCTGGGCAAAGGTATGATAGGCCTCGTCGATCACGACGATACCCGGCGCCGCCTCGATGATGGCCACCAGGTCCCGTTCATCAAACAGCCGGCCGCTGGGATTATTGGGGTAATCGATGAATACAATGGCCGGCTCATGACGGGCCATGGCCGCCAGCATGGCCTCCCTGTCGAGACTGAAATCCTGTCGCAGAGGGACGGAAACGTATTCCATGCCACTGAAAATGGTAATCATGCGGTACATGCTGAAGGCGGGGTCCGGCGCCAGTACGGTCCTGCCGGGCTGGGTCACGGCCATGGTCAGGAGCTGGATCAGTTCGTCAGAGCCGTTGCCCAGCATCACGCCCTTGTCCTGAGGCACGGCAAACAACTGGTGCAGCCGCGCGCGCAGTTCCCGTGAAGAGGGGTCGGGATAGCGGTTGAGACTGGCGTCGCGCAGCACCGCCAGCCACTCCTCCACGACTGCATCGGGCCAGGTATACGGGTTTTCCATGGCATCCAGCTTCACGAGGCCGGATGAGTCAGGAACGTGATAGGCTGTCAGGTCGAGGATCTCGGGCCGCACCCATTGCCGGATACGGCGTCGTATCTCGTCATTCCGCGGATCAGATGCGTTGTTTCCACCACCGTCGGCGGGATGTTTCAATTTTGACATGATATGCTGCTGTCGAAATCAGGAAGCTGTATGAAAACCCCGTCGTCTACATTTTCGCGTCACGGCGATACTCGGCGGAGCGGGCGTGCGCCGTGAGCCCCTCACTGCGCGCCAGCAGGGCAGCGGTATCACCCAATACCCTGGCGCCTTCGCGCGAGCACTTGATCAGACTGCTTCGTTTCTGAAAGTCATAGACCCCCAGTGGAGAGGAAAAACGCGCGGTGCGTGACGTGGGCAACACATGATTGGGGCCCGCCACATAGTCGCCCACGGCCTCCGCGGTGTAGCGCCCAAGGAAAATAGCGCCTGCATGGCGGATCTTTTTCGCCAACGACATGGGCTCGGCAACGGACAGCTCCAGGTGTTCAGGCGCAACGGCATTGGCCACCTCTGCCGCCTCCTCCAGGTCCTTGACCTCAATGAAGGCCGCACGTCGCGACATGGAGGTGCTGATGATCCCGGACCGCTCCATCTCCGGCAGAAGGCGATCGATGCTGTTTTTCACCTCAGTGATATATTCGGCATCCGGACATACCAGAATGGATTGGGCGTCCTCATCATGCTCGGCCTGGGAGAACAGGTCCATGGCGATCCAGTCCGGCGGGGTATCGCCATCACAGACCACCAGTATCTCGGAAGGCCCCGCAATCATGTCGATACCCACCGCGCCAAAGACCATGCCCTTCGCCGTCGCCACATAGATATTACCAGGCCCTACGACCTTGTCGACCGCGGGGACCGTTTCAGTGCCGTAAGCCAAAGCCGCCACGGCCTGCGCCCCGCCGATGGAGAATACCCTGTCCACGCCGGCGACAGCGGCAGCGGCCAGCACCAGCTGATTGACCATCTTGTCGGGTGTCGGCACCACCATGATCAATTCGGGCACACCCGCCACCTTGGCGGGTATGGCATTCATAATAACCGACGAGGGATAGGTCGCCTTGCCTCCCGGCACATACAGGCCTACCCGGTCCAGGGGAGTCACCTGCTGTCCAAGCATGGTGCCATCCGGCTCCGTATAGGACCAGGAGGAAGCCTTCTGGTGTTCGTGGTAACGCCTGACACGCTCGGCCGCCAGCTCCAGGGCCTGCCGCTGATCCCCTGGAATATCGGACAGAGCAGCCTGCAATCTCTCAGGCGGCAATTCCAGCTCACCGGCATCCGCAACATCGAGGCGATCGAACCGGTTGGTATATTCGATGAGCGCGGCATCGCCACGTTTTCTGACGTCATCGAGAATGCCCCGCACCGTCTGGTTGATCTGCTCGTCGGAAACGCTTTCCCAGGCCAGCAGTTCCTCCAGTTGCGCCTCGAAATCATCATCCGTGGTCTTGATATGCCTGATATCCAGCATTTTCTTACCCTCCCGCTCTTTGATTTTCGACGGCATCCGACAACAGCTCGACGAGCCGCTTGACTTTATTATGTTTCATTTTCATCGACGCCTTGTTGATGATGAGACGTGAACTGATCTCGGCGATGGTTTCCATGGGCACCAGACCATTGGCCTTCAGCGTATTGCCGGTATCCACCAGGTCCACGATACAATCGGCCAATCCCACCAGGGGCGCCAACTCCATGGACCCGTAAAGCTTGACGATCTCAACCTGGACGCCACGGGCGGCATAGTAGCGCCGCGCCGTCTCCACATATTTCGTGGCGATCCGCAGGCGGGTCCCCTGATCGACCCATCCTTTTCGCCCGGCAGTCATCAGGCGGCAGCGGGCGATGTTCAGATCCAGGGGCTCATACAGGCCGTTCCCACCATATTCCATGAGAACATCCTTGCCTGCCACACCGAGATCGGCCGCGCCGTTTTCCACGAATGTTGGCACATCCGCCGCCCGAATGACAATGACATTGACGTCCTCGCGGCTGGTTTCGAAAATCAGCTTGCGGCTCGTGAAAGGATCATCCTTGAGGGTGATGCCCGCATGGGCCAGCAATGGCAAGGTATCCTTGAGTATGCGCCCCTTGGAAAGGGCCACCGTTATGGGAGTGTTCATGTCGATCGATAGGGTACTTGTCGTAGATTGAGTCGTTTTATTAACCCGGCAACCATATATATCGTATTCAGCCATTGCGTGCCGGTTCGCTGCAAGGCGGCGAAAGGCCGCTGTAGTCATTCTACAGCAAATTTCGCCAACGCAGTCAGCGGGCCGGCACGCAATGGCCTGTCCTTTCATTTCAATCTGTTAGGGACTTCAGGTCTGCCCTGGCACGGCGTTGCGGCGCTTGCCAATGGAATGACCATTGCCTGCGCGCCGCGCCTTGTTCCAGCACAGGCCTGAAGTCCTGAATACGATATATATGGTTGCCGGGTTAATATCAGACAACATCCTGAATCCGCGGGTTCAGGAATATGATTATCAGCAACGCATTGCCGGGTAACTGCCGGATCAGGCGCTCACCCGGCGTATCGCAGCCCCCAGTTGAGACAGCTTCTCTTCGATGCAATCGTATCCGCGATCCAGGTGATAGATGCGGTCGATAACCGTATCCCCTTCAGCCACCAGGCCGGCCAGCACCAGACTCGCCGAGGCGCGCAGGTCCGTCGCCATGACCGGGGCCCCAAACAACCGCTCCACGCCAGTACAGATCACGGTATTCCCTTCAAGCTTAAGATCTGCGCCCATGCGTTGCAACTCAGGCACGTGCATGAAACGGTTCTCAAATATGGTCTCTGTAATCGTGCTTGATCCGGACGCGACCACGTTCAGGGCCGTAAACTGCGCCTGCATGTCGGTAGGAAATGCAGGGTAAGGCGCCGTATGGATATCGACGGCCATGGGCCGCCTGCCCTCCATATCCAATTTGATCCAATCATCACCCGTACTCACCGCGGCGCCAGCCTCGCGCAATTTGGCCAGCACGGCATCCAGAGTCGCCGGTCGCGCATTATTGACCCTGATATTCCCCCCCGTAATGGCCGCCGCCACGAGAAAGGTGCCCGTTTCAATACGATCGGGCATGATATTATACGTCGAACCTGCGAGATGATCGACACCCTCGATGGTAATGGTGTCGCTTCCCGCGCCATCGATACGCGCGCCCATGCTGACAAGAAAGTCGGCCAGATCCACAACTTCGGGTTCGCGCGCCGCATTCTCGATCACCGTGGTCCCCTTGGCCAGGCAGGCCGCCATCATGATGTTTTCCGTGCCCGTTACAGTGACCATGTCCATGAACAGGCGGGCGCCATGCAGGGAATTGGCGTGCGCCCTGATATAGCCCTCCGTGACCTCTATGGTTGCCCCCATGGCTTCCAGGGCGTTGATGTGCAAATCGACTGGTCGCGCGCCGATAGCACAACCGCCAGGCAAGGAGACATCGGCGCGGCCAAAACGCGCCAGCAACGGCCCCAGCACCAGGATGGACGCCCGCATGGTCTTGACCAGTTCATAGGGGGCATGAAGGGTGTGCACATTGGAGGCATCGATCTCGATATCCATATTCTCATGCACGGTCAGGCCAACGCCCATCTGCCCTATCAGTTCCATGGTGGTCGTGATATCACGCAGATGGGGCATATTCTTCAGAATGACAGGGGTCTCTGCCAACAATGCGGCCGCCATGATGGGCAGCGCGGCATTCTTGGCCGCAGAGGCGCGGATGGTCCCGCCAAGGGAGGCGCCACCCGTTAAAACCAGTTTATCCATTCATGTTCACGTAACGCGCAAGCGGCGCGCCCGTTCCCATTGCTGAGGGGTATAGGCGCGTATCGACAGGGCGTGTATGTCAGATTGCATGCGATCACCCAATGTGGCATAGACCATGCGATGCTGCTCCAGCATGCTCTTGCCCTCAAACAAAGGACTTATGACTGTCGCCTCAAAATGCGTACCATCGCCTGTAACGGTCACTTCACTGCCGCTCAAACCTGACTCTATCAGCCTCTCAATATCTTCACATTGCATAGTAAGTCCACACGATTAATTTGTGTTCTAAAAAATCTGGAGCGCTCATTGTAACAAGAAACCATTATCAACCCGGCAACAATATATATTGTGGAAGGCCTGATTAATTCAAAAATTGTCATTCCAGCTTGCGCCGGGATGACGGATTAATCAGAGCTTCCTTGTATTCAGGGCTTCAGGCATACGCCAGACCAACAGATCTCTCAGCTTCCGGGGATACGCAACTTGCGGTGGCTGATGGAAGGAAATCCGCGCCGGACACCACTCAAATGCTCCAGGTCGATGTCAGCACAGACAACGCCCGCGCCAGTGGGCATTCTGTCCAGAACCACACCCCAGGGATCGACAATCATACTGTCGCCGAAAGTTTCCCTGCCATTGATATGATACCCGCCCTGTGCCGGCGCTATTACGTAACAGAGATTCTCGATGGCCCGCACACGCACCAGCGACTCCCAGTGCGCCTTTCCCGTATACGCGGTAAAAGCGGAAGGAATTGCAAATATCTCTGCGCCCTTGTCCAGCATACAGCGAAACAACTCTGGAAAACGCAAGTCATAGCATACAGCCAGGCCGATCTTACCAAAGGGGGTATCGACCACCACCACATCCTTACCCGGCAATATGGTCAGTGACTCCGTGTAGCTCTCCATATTGGCTTCGATATATACATCGAACAGGTGCATCTTGTCGTAACGCGCCACGCACTCACCGCTGTCGTCGTACAACATACAAGCCGCAAATACTTTGCCTGGATCGCCAGACCTCAGGGGTATGGTGCCAGCCACAATCCACACACCATGGAGCGCGGCTTGTCGCGCAATAAATTCCTGGATGGGTCCCACACCACTCTGCTCGCATGACCTAACCTTGTCTTCTTCGTCCAATCCCATAATGGCGAAATTTTCCGGCATCACGACCAGATCAGCACCTTTCTCCACAGCGAGGCCGATCAGCCTCTCGGCTTCAATCAGGTTGGCGCCAATATTGGGACCAGATGCCATTTGTATTGCTGCAACGCGACTCATTGCATACCTCTCATTTCACTTCAAGCCCTGGTAAAACCTGAATCCGTGGATTCAGATAAAACTCATGCAGACCATAGCATATTCGCGGTTTCGAGTTAAAGATCCCTGTCTTCTATTATTTCTTGGACATCCTGTAAACAGCATCCCATCGCTCGAGAAAAAATGATGATGTGCTTATTGAAGCGGGGTAATCACTGGATCGTCCCATGAGCCGGTCACGGAATATTTGACGCGCGTCGCTTTCTCGATTTCAGGCTTGAACAACTGTTCAGCAAGCAGAATTGCCGCCCCCACGCCAACCCCGCCAACCACGGCGCCGGCAACGGGCAGCCCGGATGAGACCTCTGGCATTACCGTCACAACCTGATCATAGCTGCGTTCCACCAGGTTGATTTTTCCTTCGATCTCGATTTTGGCGGCAGGCCCCTTTATTTTCAGGTCGCGGGTGCTTGCAATACCCTTGGAAAAAACAAAATCTCCCTTAATATGGTCGAACGCGAATCCTTTATTGAATATATCGCTGAAATCCAGGGACAGGCGCCGCGGTAATGCACGGAGATTGACCAGGCCAAAGACCCGTCCCGCACCAGGCTCGATATCCACCAGGCGGCCATTCTCGATACGCAGCGACATTGTGCCCGCAGCCTTTTCCCTGGAAAATGACATGGGAGACCCTTCCCAGCGCGCAGAAATCTCAATATGACCCACGCCCTCATTGATGCTCTCGACAAAGCCCAGTTGGGCCAGCGCCTTGCCCAGATTGTCACTGTCGAGGACAACGTTGAAGTCCGACCATTGCCCGCCACGCCCGTTTGACAACCAATCGCCGGTTGCTGCAATCTCCATTGCCTCGGACGCCAAGCTGAGCTTTCCAATATGTACGCCTTTGGAACGCCGCTGCGTACGCAGTTCCAAGGCACCCAACTGGATATCATGTAGGGTAAGGAGCCTGCTATTGACTTGCAATTCAGGCAAATCGCGCGGATCCATATCATCCCCTCCACCGCCTTCGGACTCCCGGATATGCAGATATTCCAGATCCATGGCCAGCGCCCTGCCTTCCTTGCGGGGATATTCAATATCCCCCTTTAATTCTTCACTGATGGCGCTAATATCCCAGTAATCAGGCCGCCACAAGGCGCGCACCTCTGTGTCATGAAAAACATGCCCAAAAATCTCGAGCTGCCCCACTTCAACAGAAATACTTCTGATCAAGGACTGCCGATTATCCAGCAAGTCCTGTTCACTATCTTCCATGTAAGGCAACCATTTACTGAAAGAAAAGAAAGGCATGCTGCCTGACAGGCGCAAGCCGTAATGATCGGGCAGGCGCGCCATCTCATCACCGAAAACGATCTCACCTCGTTCCAAGCTCATCTTCTCGTCTACGTCAAGAATGCCATGCAGCACTTCTCCCAGACGAAAAGTCAAAGGGGCATCACGGGAGCGCGGCAGAGGGATATTCAGACTGAGGTCAAGCGTATCGTCAGAGGCTTTTTCCAAAGGAAAGGGCAAATTGATGGCGACCCCCTTGAGGTCAGACCGGATCTGAAGACTGGCATTTATCATCCCTGTGGGATCCACGGGCGGAATGGTAATGGCGGCATTCCATAAGGCCTCGCCTTCGAGGTTGGCAAATAGAGGGGCCGCCAGCAACTCCGCAATTTTTTCCGCCCCTGCCGTACCCACTGAATAGATATGAGTGACGAGCTGCCCTGCTTCCTGCGCTGTCTGGATATTGATATCCGCTTTCATCCCCAACACCGTGGCTTCGATATCATGGGCATAGAGCCCCTCATGAGTGAACCCAAGCTCTCCTGCGAGATTCTCGAATGATAGTCCATCACGGCTTAGGGTGAGTTTGTTTTCCATCAGTTTCAGGTGGCCATCGATTTCAGGAAAGGTCCCTGGCGCCAGTTTCTTCTTCAGCAGCATACTTATATTGGCTTGGCCCGTAGCAATGGACTCGTTGAAATAAGGACCAAATTTCTTATTGAGGGGGCTGTCGAGAATATAGCGCAAGATATCGGACGCCGGCCCCTCAGCCTCGCCCTCGACAACCAGTAAGGCCGGGTTGGCAGCCAGATCATCGATGGAGGCCCTGGCGCCTTTCAGGCTCGACGACAGACTCTTGCCCTCTGTAATATTGATCGCCATGCTCTTGTTATTGAATACGACTTCGGCCTCGACCTCCTCGATGCGCGGCCATCCTGGTGCATAGTCGAGAATGCCGTCTTCCACATTGAAACGCACCTCGAACACCCCTTCATCGCCCGCGAAGGGGAAAGCGCGGAGCGGCCCATAGAGCATGACTTCACCATAGGGGACATGGCCGGCCGGGAAAGCACGATCAAGCCATGCCACCAATCCCGGCCTCATGACGCCGGCTGGCAGGTAGCGTGATACCACGCTGATGTCGGGCACCGTAAAACCAATCAGGAGGTCCATCCATGGTGACTGCGCCTCATCCATGGACCACTCGCCCCTCCCCGAGGCGCGCAGCTGGATATCCTTATTCTGGATGCGAAAATCCTTTGTACTGATGAACCAGCCCTGCCCCCCACTTTTTTCCCATTCAATGCCTCCATCGACATGTCCCAGAATCAGAGGTGCACGGAGAACATCCTTGTATGCCACGCGTATAGCTGCCGAGCTGAGCTGAAGAAATCCGGTACGTTCATTGGCCATGAATCTCCCATCGACACCGGAAATCATGGGAACCCTGCTATCACCTTCTATTTCCAGGTCCTGGAACGAGGCTGAAATATCGAACCGGCTCTTCCCCGAAAAATTGCCGGAAACGCTATACAAGCGCCCGGCAGGCCTCAACCTGTCTATCAGGACGGATGCAGAACCCGGTATGATTCCGAGAAAATTGAAAAAATCCGTTGCATCCTTGGCATCCAGATATGATAAACGCGCGGCCACTTCCGGCGCGCCTTGATCCCCCCCGGACAGGAAGAATTGTATCTCTGAAGATGGCCAGTGCCGGCCGCCACGCTCGAGAACAAAATCCTTCAGCGCCAGCCCCCATCCCTGACGCTGCCGCTGCCAGAGAAAGTCCCCTCTGGCCAACGTGAAATCAAACTGACGCGCCTGCTTCCTGGAACCGGAAATGTCATCCATCACCTTTGTGAGCAGGGGATTCTCAATTTCCGCGCGCCCGGAAACGGAATGTAGAACACCATCTCGCCATGTTGCCCATACCTTTGCCGTTACAATACCACGCTCGGCGCGCAAACCTGGGATCAGCAACCCTACAGGCAACTGCCCGACTCTAATAGCTTTTGCCTCGATATAGGCCTTGCCGCCCCAGGCCTGGGACCCCAGGATATCCCCCCGCATATCAATGGCGAAAGTGATGCGTTGATCCTCGAAATCCGGTAACAGGGCGCTACCTTCCAACTGATGGCGATTGCGATCATTGCGCAGTTCGATGCTGAGTTCACGGATGGTACGGGCGACACCACCGCGCATCTTGTCCTGCCACTTGATCTGATTGGCGGTAATGGCGATGTGATCGCGGCTCAACAACCAGGCAGCGAACAGCTGCCCCCCACGACCCGATGCCCCCTGAGGCGTTGCTCCCAGCCCCTGGACTAAAATATTGCCACTCTCATCGCGCGTGACTGTCAAGCCGACGCCATCCAGTATCACACTGTTGATCTGCAAAGATCCTGTCAATATGGTTTCCAGGATGTCGATGCCGACCACGATGCTGTTCAGCACGAGCAGCGGCGCCCCGCCTTCCTTGTCCAGCAAGGCCAATCCGACCAGCCTGATGCGCGGCCCCATACCATGCCATTCCGCGACAATAGCCGTCACATCAAGCGGTTGGTCCAACTGTTCTGAAAAAAACGTGATGAGCTCATCACGATACTCATCCATGAATGGAAGTGAGAAGCGGGCAAAAGAAATAGCTATTGCCAGTACGATGGTCAGTACAGCAATAAACATCCAGAGCCTGTAGCCGATCTTTCTTATCATGGAGTGAAAATATACTATTAAGGGATTTCAGGGAGGCTCTATCCGCCCAGTCTTGATTTCAGACATTCTCAGAATACAGCTCGCAAGTGAACAAGGCCGGCGTCAAGCAGCCGTCACATCATAACGACATCGAACTGTTCCTGGGTGTAGTGCGTCTCTACCTGCAATTTCACCGGCTTCCCAATAAACTCCTCCAATTCTGCAACACTGGTGGATTCCTCGTCGAGCAACATATCGACGACCTCCTGGGAGGCCAGCACCAGGAACTGTTGAGCCTCGAACTGGCGCGCCTCGCGCATGATTTCACGGAAGATCTCGTAACAAGCAGTCTCCCTGGTCTTGATGGACCCCCTCCCAGCGCAAGTCGGGCAGGGCTCGCATAAAATATGCTCAAGACTCTCGCGGGTGCGCTCCCGCGTCATCTCCACCAGTCCCAAAGGGGAGACCTCACAGATATAGTGCTTGGCGCGATCGGCCTCCAGGCTCTTTTCCAGGGCGCGCAATACCTGGCGCTTGTGTTCTTCATCCATCATGTCGATGAAATCGAGAATAATAATGCCGCCGAGGTTACGCAGGCGCAATTGCCGGGCGATAGCCTGGGCCGCTTCGAGATTGGTCTTGAAAATAGTCTCTTCAAGATTGCGATGCCCGACAAAGGCCCCCGTATTGACATCGATCGTCGTCATGGCCTCGGTCTGATCGATGTATAGATAACCACCGGATTTCAACTGCACCTTGTGCTCCAGGGCCTTCTGAATCTCATCCTCCACGGCGTTCAAATCAAAGATTGGGCGTTCGCCAGGATAATGCTCGATGCGGCAGACGAGATCAGGTATGAACTTGGCGGCAAAATCCACTACGGACTGATAGGTCTCCCGCGAATCGATGCGCACCTTGTCAATGTCCTCGCAAGGGAGGTCACGGAGAATACGCTGCGCCAGGGGCAGGGCGGAATAGACCAGCCGGCCGGACCCGCCATCTTCAATGGTTTCCTGCGTCGAAGCCCATAGTTTGCGCAGGAAATCCATATCATCCAGGATTTCACCGCTTCCCACACCTTCGGCGGCAGTACGTATGATGAAGCCATCGCCGTCGTCGCAACCGCGCCCTTCCTCGATAAGACCGCGCAGGCGCTCCCGCTCATCCGGGTCCTCTATTTTCTGGGATACGCCGATGTTCCCCACGCCCGGCATCAACACCAGATAACGGGACGGTATGGTGACATGTGTCGTCAGACGCGCCCCCTTGCTGCCCAGAGGATCCTTGATCACCTGGACGAGCAACTCCTGCCCTTCCTGAAGCAAATCCGAGATGGTTATTTCGCTCTTCCCCTCATTGACGCTGTCGGCCTCGCTCTCCGGCACCAGGATATCGGCCACGTGCAGGAAAGCGGTCCTTTCCAAACCAACGTCGATGAAAGCCGCCTGCATGCCTGGCAAGACGCGGCATACGGTTCCCTTGTAGATATTGCCGACGAGGCCGCGCTTCTTGGCCCGCTCGATGTGGACCTCCTGCAGCAAGCCGTTTTCAACGATGGCAACCCGCGTTTCGCGGGGCGTTACATTGACTAAAATCTCATCACTCACAGATCTTTTCCGCTCTTGTTTCTACGCCCGTTTTTTATCGGCGCCCCCTGGGCTCAGGTATAAGACAGCCCTTCCATGACCTTGACACCACATGTCTCCAGCAACTCCGCCGTCTCGAACAGCGGCAACCCCATGACGCCCGAATAGCTTCCCTCGATGTGGCGCACGAAGATCGCGCCCACCCCCTGAATGGCATACCCCCCGGCCTTGCCGCGGGGCTCGCCGCTGAGCCAATAGGCCCGACGTTCTTTTACGGAAATGTTGCGAAACACCACTGAAGTGGCGCTCAGCCGTATCAGTTCCTTGTCTGCGACCAGCGCCACTGCAGTATAGACGCGATGGCGTTTGCCGGAAAGCTTCCCCAGCATGCCCATCCCCTCATCTTCGCTCAAAGGCTTGGTGAGTATCTCACCGCTGATCTCCACAACCGTATCCGCGCCCAGCACGGGCAATCTGACGTCGGCTGGTAACATGCCTTGCACTGTTTTCGCCTTGACCAGAGCGAGCCGCCGGGCATACGCCTGTGCCGTCTCGCCATCTTCGGCTGTCTCATCGATATCTGCGTGTATAGCGCGGTATGAAACGCCGATCTGCTCCAGCAGCGCACGACGCCTGGGCGACGCCGAGGCAAGGATGATTTTAGGGCTAGTCACGGTGATAGGGGTGATTGGCATTGAGGCTCCAGGCGCGATAGAGCTGTTCAATCACCACGATACGCACCAAGGCATGGGGCAATGTCAGACGGGAAAGAGACCAGATGTGATGGGCCCCTTCCCGGCAGGCCGGCGCCAGGCCATCCGGCCCGCCGATCAGCAGCGCAACATCCTGCCCTTCGCGCATCCAGCCTGTCATCTCGGATGCAAGCTGGCGGGTATCCCACTCCCGGCCCCTCTCATCCAGGGCAATGATCCACGCGCCGCGTGGCACCGCGCCCAGCATGCGCTCTCCTTCCGCTGCCACGACAGGCGTGACACTGGCGTTCTTGTGACGCCGCCCGGCCGGAATCTCCGTCAGATGTATGGCGCACTCCCGGGGCATGCGCCGCGCATACTCCCGCCAGGCTTCAGCGACCCAGGACGGCGGCTTTTGCCCCACCGCAATGAGATGTATGCGCATGGGGATCAGGCAGGCGGCGAGGCCTGTTCGCTGCCCGGCGCCGCATCCACACGCCAGAATTTTTCCAGCTGATAGAATTCACGCACCTCGGGCAACATGACATGCACCACCACGTCACCCACATCGACCAGGCACCATTGGGCATCCTTCTCACCCTCGATACCCAGGGGCCTGACACCATGATCCTTGACCTTTTCGACAACGTTGTTGAGAAGAGACTTGACGTGACGGCTGGAGTTCCCACTGGCCACGATCATATAATCGGTAATGCTGGTCATGCTCCTGACATCCAGCACGGTGATATCGACGGCCTTGAGATCCTCCAGGGCATCGACGGCAACGTTTTTCAATTCTTCGGCTTCCATATGTTCCTGTCCGGATTTAGAGATACAATGATTTTTTCCGCATATAGGACCACACGCTGTCCGGCATGAGATAGCGGGGGCTCTCGCCCTTGGCCGCCAAGGTGCGTATGCGGGTGGCGGAAATCGCCAACTGGGTCACCGGCCACATCAATATCCCACCTGCGGGGCGCTGTTGCAAAACCAGGGGATCGGTTTCACGGCGGGCCTCCAACAAGCCGGCAACATCGGGTGAAGGCGGCCCATCCACATCCGGCCGGCATGCCACGACGATATGGGCAAGATCGGTCAATTGGCGCCAGCGATGCCAGGTATCCAGCTTGTTGAAGGCATCCTCACCCAAGATCAGACACAGCGGAAGATCGCCATAAGCCTCCCTGAGAGAACTCAAGGTATCTACCATATAAGACAGCCCGGGGCGCTCGAGTTCCCTCTTGTCGACGACGAAACCCGGCTGTCCGCCGATGGCAAGCTCCAGCATGGCCAGCCGTTCCCGCGCGGACGCCACCGGCCCGCCACGGTGGGGTGGAACATGACAGGGAATAAAGCGCACCTCCCGCAGGGGCAGCTCCTGCAGGAGTTCCAGTGCAATACGCAGGTGTCCATTGTGAACAGGATCGAACGTGCCGCCGAGAATACCAATCATGAGAGAAAACAGAGTAAAGATAAAAGGGCAAAGATAAAAGTTACGAGATAATAATATCTTTGACAGCAGTAGTTGAGAGCGCTATTCGGGCTTATGTTCAAATACCCACTCAACTTGCCGTAGGGTGTTTTAACTTTTATCTTTGCCCTTTTATCCTTGCCCTGCATTATATTCTGATATGCCCGTCACCGACGACGATGTATTTCTGCGAGGTCAGCCCCTCCAGCCCCACAGGCCCCCGGGCATGGAGCTTGTCCGTGCTGATACCGATTTCGGCGCCCAGGCCATATTCGAAGCCATCGGCGAAGCGTGTGGAGGCATTGACCATGACGGAACTTGAATCCACCTCGTGGAGAAAACGCTGAGCCCTGGTGAAGGACTCAGTAACGATGGCATCCGTATGGGACGAGCCGTAGGCGCGGATGTGCGCAATGGCCTCATCAAGGCCACCCACCACGCGGATGGACAGGATGGGCGCCAGGTACTCCGTCTGCCAGTCTTCCTCGCTGGCGACCGTAATGCCCGGCAGGATGTCCCGGGTTTCCTGGCAGCCTCTCAACTCGACGCCGGCCTCCTGGTACTTGGCGCCCAGGGCCGGGAGGATTTCATCGGCGATATCCCGCGCGACCAGCAGTGTCTCCATGGTATTGCACGTGCCGTAACGCTGGGTCTTGGCGTTGAAGGCCACCGCCAGCGCCTTGTCATGGTCGGCCTCGCCGTCGATGAAGACATGGCAGACGCCATGGAGATGCTTGATGACCGGCACGAGGGACTCGCGGGAAACACGTTCGATCAGCCCCTGCCCGCCACGGGGAACGATGATGTCCACGTATTCCTTCATGCGCAGCAGTTCTCCCACCGCGGCGCGGTCGGTGGTCGCCACCACCTGCACGGCATTGGCGGGAAGATCGTTCTCGGCCAGGGCCTCGCGGATGCAGGTCGCGATGGCCTGATTGGAATAGATGGCCTCGGAACCGCCGCGCAGGATGGCGGCATTGCCCGATTTCAGACACAATCCCGCCGCATCGGCCGTCACATTGGGGCGCGACTCATAGATGATGCCGACAACGCCCAGGGGCACGCGCATACGTCCCACCTGTATGCCCGAAGGCCGGTAGGCCATGTCACTGATCTCTCCCACGGGGTCCGGCAGCTTGGCGATTTCACGCAAGCCCTCGGCCATGGCAATGATGCGCGCATCCGTCAGGGCCAGGCGGTCCAGCAAGGCTTCATCAAGACCGCGCGCCTGCCCCGCTTCCAGGTCCCGCGCGTTGGCCTTGCGCAAATCGGCCCGGGTCCGCTCCAGGGAATCGGCCATGGCGGCCAGGACGTTGTTCTTGGCCGCAGTCGGCGCACGCGCCATTTCCACCGCCGCGGCCCGCGCCTGGCGCCCCATTTCTGTCATGTATGCCTTGATATCCTCTGCCATCCTGATTACCGCATCGGGCGCCGCAAGGGCTCGCCGCCCCACACACCCACATAGTTAATTGATTTCATTAAATAAAAACCCTATCTCCGCCTCGACTGGAGGCAAGATCGGAAAAATAGACACCCAATTATACATTGAATGGACTATTTTACAGGGAAATTGGGGCATTCACTTCCCGGGCTTCGCCCGCTTCGTGATGAATTGATGTGATCAGACAGTTTCCGTCATTTTTCGCCCTGCCATGCTCAGGGCCAATTGCAACAGTTCGTCCCAGCAGCTGCCTGCCTCCAGGCCCTTGATGCAGCGGTCGATCTTTGCCGAAGCGCGGATCATGGCCAGCCAGTCCCGGCGCTGGCTGCGCTGCAAGGCGCGGGTAAAAAGGGGTTTACGCTTTTCCCACACCCGGTAACGGGCCAGCACCTGTCCCAGGGCGGCCCCCTGTTCCACCTCGCCACACATGCTTGCCAACTGGCGGATTTCCCGCGCCATGGCCCACAGCACCAGAGTGGGCTCCACGCCTTCGGCGCGCAGACCATCCAGCATACGCACGACACGGCCTTCCTCGCCCGCCAGGGCGCAATCGACCAGCCCGAAGATATCGTACCGCGCGCTGTCCGTCACCGCGGCCAGCACCTCGTCCACGGATACGGCGCCTTCGCCCCGGAGCATTCGCAGCTTCTCGATCTCCTGGGCCGCGGCCAGGAGATTCCCCTCCACGCGCTCGGCCAGAACCATGGCGGCCTCGCGACTCGGCTGCAGGCCGGCCTGACGCATGCGCCCCGTGATCCAGTCCGGCAGTTGCCGCAAGGACAGGGGCCACACCTGCACGATGACGCCGACCCCCTCCAGGGCCTTGAACCAACGGGTACGCTGGCTGGCGGCATCGAGTTTGCCGCAGATCACCAAAAGGATATTGTCACCACCGCCATCGGCTGCATAGGCCTGCAAGGCCTTGCCACCCGCGTCACCGGGCTTTCCCGTAGGTAAACGCAATTCCAGCAACCGCCGCTGCGAAAACAGGGACAGGCCACAGGCCTCCCGCAGCAGGCTGTTCCAATCGAAACCGCCATCGGCATGCATCACCAGCCGTTCCTCGCAGCCCGCCGCCCGCGCATGCCTGCGCACCAGGTCACAGGCTTCCTGCACCAGCAGGGGCTCATCTCCAGAAATACAATACACAGGCGCCAACCCCTGCTGGAGATGCCTGTCCAGCTGGAGGGCCCCCAGCTTCACTGGCCGGCTTCTCCACGCATGTCACTGAATTTCTGCAGGCGCCGCGCGAGGTCGCGCACAGCCGAGCGGCGCATGTCATTAAAGAGCTGCTCGGATTCCGACACGATGGAATTGACCTGGGTCTCATCGAACTGAATGGCCAGAACCTGCCTGATGACCTGCTCGTTCACCAAGACCTTGCCTTTTGGGTCCGTGACGCCATAAATGAAAGAGTAGATGAGCTCATACTCCTCCGCCCTGCCCGACGCATTGACGGACAACACCCGGCGCTCCTTTTTCTCAGGAGACAAGTTGATCACCAGAACGGCCTGGGAGACATCATCCACCACCGGCGTCTTCATATCCCGCAGTATCTGGCGCACCTGGTTATTCAGGGCGCTGCTCTCATCGCCTCTCACCAGGGTTGGCGGCAGAGAAGACAGCGGCCCCGCCGAACCCTTCAGGCGATAACCACAGGCCTGCAGCATCACGCCCAGAATGAGCGCCCACAGTATCAGTCTCAGTACATACGCATATCGTCTCGTGGCCATACGGTTATCCTGCGACGATGTTGACCAGGCGCCCGGGCACGACGATCACTTTTCTGACCGCCTTGTCCATTACATGGCGTTGCACATTGGCATCTGCCAGCGCCATCTTCTCGATTGCTTCGCGTGGGGCGTCGGCAGGAATCTCAATTCTGCCCCGCAGCTTGCCATTGACCTGCACCACCAGTTCCACGCTGTCCCGCATCAGCGCCTGCTCGTCTGGCATGGGCCAGCCAGCGCTTATGATGTCCTCTCCATAATCAAGTTCCCGCCACAGGACATGGGTGACATGAGGCGCCACGGGCGCCAGCAGACGCAACAATATGCCGAGACCCTCGGAAATCACTGGCATGGCCTCTCTCGCGGGAATCTTCTCCAGCACATTGAGAATCTTCATGCCGGCCGAGACCACGGTATTGAACTGTAGTTTTTCATAATCGTGGTTGGCCTGCTTCAGGGTGGCATGGATGTCACGACGCCAGGCCTTGTGTCGGTCCGGAAGCCGCCCATGCGCCACGCCGTCACCGGCGGCATGGTGCTGCCGCAATGCGGCCTCATGCTCGCGGGTGAAGGACCATATACGGCGGATGAAGCGATGAGCGCCTTCCACTCCACTGTCAGACCACTCCAGGGACTGCTCTGGAGGCGCTGCAAACATGGTAAAGAGTCGCACCGTATCGGCGCCATAGCGGTCGATGAGGGCCTGGGGATCCACTGTATTACCCTTGGATTTGGACATCTTGGCGCCGTCCTTGAGCACCATGCCCTGGGTAAGGAGACGGGTAAAAGGCTCATCGCTGTCCACCAGGCCGGCATCGCGCATCAGCTTGTGATAGAAGCGGGCATAGAGCAGATGGAGAATGGCGTGTTCGATACCACCAATGTAATAATCCACCGGCAGCCAGTATCTGGCGCGCCCATCCACCATCATCTCGTCGTTGTCGGCGCAGGTATAACGGGCGTAATACCATGAAGACTCCATGAAGGTATCGAAGGTATCGGTTTCGCGTTCGGCAGCCGCCCCGCAACGCGGGCAGGTGGCGCAGAAAAATTCGTCCAGTGACTTCAGGGGTGAACCACCGCCATCGATGTGCACTGCTTCGGGAAGCACCACCGGCAGGTCCTCGTCGGGCACGGGAACGGCGCCACAAGCCTGGCAGTTAATGATGGGAATGGGCGCCCCCCAGTAGCGTTGCCGCGAGACGCCCCAATCGCGCAGGCGGTAATTGATGCGGCGGCGTCCTCTGCCCTTGTCTTCCAGAAAATCCGCGATGGCCTCGCAAGCCCGGGCCGAGGTGAGGCCATCGAAATCACCGGAGTTTCTCAGCACCCCTTGTTCCGTATATGCCTCACTGGCGATATCCACCTTGCCGCCATCGGCGGGAAATACCACCTGACGGATGGGCAGCCGATAACGGCAGGCGAAATCGTGATCGCGCTGATCGTGTGCGGGCACGGCCATTACCGCGCCGGTGCCATAGCCCATGAGGACGAAATTCGCCACCCATACGGGAATCTCTTCGCCGGACACGGGATGATGCACCGTCAAGCCTGTCGCCATGCCCTTTTTCTCCATGGACTCCAGTTCGGCCTCCGAGGTCGTGACATGACGGCACTCTTCGATGAAGGCGGCCAGAGCGGGGTCGTTCCGCGCAGCCTGCAGGGCAAGAGGATGTTCCGCGGCCACGGCCACGTAGGTAACCCCCATGAGGGTGTCGGGGCGCGTGGTGAAGACCGTCAGACCTTCATCCTCACCGGGAATGGTGAAAGTCAGCTCCACACCTGAGGAACGGCCGATCCAGTTGCGCTGCATGGTGCGTACTTGTTCAGGCCAGCCATCCATCTTGTCCAAATCCGCCAGCAGCTCCTCGGCGTAGGCGGTGATCTTCATGAACCACTGGGGGATTTCCCTGCGTTCCACCAGGCTGTCGCAACGCCAACAACGGTCGTTGATGACCTGTTCGTTGGCCAGCACGGTCTTGTCGTGGGGACACCAGTTGACGGGCGCTGTCTTCTTGTACACCAGACCTTTCTCGAACAGGCGGGTAAACATCCATTGCTCCCAGCGGTAGTAAGCAGGATCGCAGGTCGCCAACTCGCGAGACCAGTCATAGGCAAATCCCAGACGCTTGAGCTGGGTGCGCATATAGTCGATGTTTCTGTAGGTCCATTCCTCCGGCGGCACCTTGTGCCGCATGGCGGCATTCTCCGCCGGGAGGCCGAAGGCATCCCATCCCATGGGCTGCAGGACGTTCTTGCCCTGCATGCGCTGATAGCGGGCGATGACATCACCGATGGTGTAGTTGCGTACATGCCCCATGTGGAGCTGCCCGCTGGGATAGGGAAACATGGACAGACAATAATATTTCTCACCCGAGGCATCTTCACGGGCCCTGAAGGTCTCCTTGTCCTCCCACTCCTGCTGAACTGCCGTTTCAATGGACTGCGGGCAGTAGGTCGCCCGTGTATCTTGCTCACTCATAATCTGTTTTCAATCTTTGCTGCCCATATTGAAATTTACTGGCGCGTAGTCCCCCGCTTTTCCGCCCGGCCGCGCCCCAGGAACACGCCCGCCAGTATCATAGCACTCAACAGCGCAACGGGGATATTGCCGAGGTGTACATAGGGCGTGGCGCCATTCATGGGCTCGATACTGGCGGTAAGAACGGTCTCCTTGAACTGGGGCGCCACGGCCGCGAGCTTACCGCGCGGATCGATGACGGCAGTGATCCCGGTGTTGGTGGCCCGCAGCAGATAGCGCCCGCTCTCCAGGGCGCGCATGCGGGCGATTTCCAGGTGCTGGGGAGGCGCGATGGAGCCACCGAACCAGGCGTCGTTGCTGACATTGACCAGCACCGTGGCCTCGGGGAGCGCGCGGATCACCTCTTCACCGAAGGCGTCCTCGTAACAAATGGAAACGCCTATCTTCTGGCCCGCCAGGACGAGAGGCGGCTGGTCCGCTCCACCCGCCGAGAAATCCGACATGGGCACCTGCATGAAATCGACGAAAACCTGCAGCAGGCCGGAGAGGGGAAGGTACTCGGTGAAGGGCACCAGGTGATTTTTGTGATACATCCCCGGCTCCCCCCCCACGCTCACCATGGTATTGAAATACTGCTGTGAATTCTCTTCCTGGTAGACCAGGCCCACCAGCATCTCTGTGCCATGCTCCCTGGCCAAGGCCTCCAGGCCTTCAAGATAGGGCTGCGCCTGTCCGTAGAACAGTGGTATAGCGGTTTCGGGCCAGATGATCAGGTCACTGTCCCAATGGGTGCTGCTGAGGCGGGTATAGAGCTCGATGGTTGGCTCCCGCATGGAGGGCCGCCATTTGATTTCCTGGGGGATGTTGCCCTGCACCAGGCTGACGGTGAGGGGCTTGTCCTGCGCCTCGGTCCAGTGAACCTGCCCCAGCAAGGCAGCCGCCAGCCATAAACCGATGCCTGCAGTGAGATACCCCCCACGGATTCTCCTGTCTCCATTGATGAAGGCAGCCACCAGCAGGGCAGCGGTCAGCGCGACAAAATAGGAAACCCCGTACACACCCAATATGGGGGCGAGGGCCCCGAGGGGCGCGTCAATCTGGCTGTAGCCCAGGTTCAGCCATGGAAACCCCGTCAAAAACCAGCCCCGCACCCATTCCAGCAACACCCAGGCGGCAGGATAGACCAGCACCATGACCCGCCAGGGGTTTGCAAAACGGCGGGTATTGCACAGGCGCACGGCCAACCAGCCGCACAGGGCGGGAAAACAGGACAACACCAACACGAACAAAGTGGTCAGGAACAATGACAGCGCCAGATTGACATAGCCGTATTCATGGATACTGATGAAGATCCAGGTGACGCCGGTACCGAACATGCCCATGCCAAACAGGCCGCCGCGGAAAAAGGCCCGGCGCGCGGAAATGCCGCGCCAGCAGATGAACAATACACCCAGGGCCATGAAGGCAATGGGGTAAAATCCAAAGGGGGCAAAGGCAAGGGGGACGGCCGCGCCCACCAGCAAGGCAATCACTTCGCCATGCCAGCGTGTCATTTCCAGGCGGGTGAATATCATGGGCAAGGTTTGCGGTTATCCGGCTGGCGCTGCCTTCTTTGAGTCCGGCATATCACTGCCGCCCCCTTCATGGCCGCCAATGTAAATCAGTTCTGGGTCGTCGGGACTGCCGCCGCATCCTCCCGGTCGCCGGCGGGATCGATGATCAGGCGCAGCAGATGGATACGGCGGCTGTCGGCATGCAGAACGATGAAGCGGAGGCGCCCGATACGCAACTCCTCGCCACGCTTGGGAAGGTGGGCGAATTCCCGCATCACATAGCCGCCGATGGTATCGAATTCCTCGTCGCTGATATTGGCGCCGAAGTATTCGTTGAACTCATCGACGGGGGTGAGAGCCTTTACCGTGAAATTGGTATCACTATGTTTCATGATATAAGACTCCCCTTCAACGTCGTGCTCATCGGTGATTTCACCGACAATCTGCTCAAGGACGTCCTCGATGGTCACCAGCCCATCGACACCGCCATACTCATCGACGACGATGGCCATATGGTTGCGACTGGCGCGGAACTCCTTGAGCAGGACATTGAGGCGCTTGCTCTCGGGAATAAAGGCCGCGGGTCTGAGGATGTCGCGCATATTGAATGGGCGCTTGCGCTCTCCGGGAAAATAACCCAGCAGATCCTTTGCCAGCAGGATACCCACCACCTCGTCCTTACTGTCACCGATCACGGGAAAACGCGAATGGGCCGACTCGGTGATGACGGGTAATATGTCTTCGAGGGAGGCGTCCCTTTCGACGACCACCATGCGCGCCCTGGGAATCATGATGTCCCGCACCTGCATTTCTGCAACTTCCAGCACACCCTCGATCATGGCCAAGGCCTCGAAGTCCAGCAAATGGCGTTGCTGCGCCTCACGCAGGATCTCGATCAGTTCCTGGCGGTCTTTCGGTTCACCACCCAGCACCTTGCCCAAACGCCCCAGCCACGACCGGTGCGTTTCAGCCTGGCTTGTTTGATTCGCGCTCATCAGAATTTTATTCAACCTCGCTTGTATTGGACCTGAATCCGTGGGTTCAGGTTGGATTGGATCACAAAAATAACTTTCATCGATGTCCCTCGCAATAAAAAATCATGCCGCCGGGTTCGCCGCATAAGGATCCGGGTAACCCAGCCCCGCCATCACAGACTGCTCGCGCCCTTCCATCCGCGCCGCCTGTTCGCCCGTCTCATGATCGAACCCCCGCAGATGCAATACACCGTGGATTACGAGATGGGCCCAGTGGGATTCCATCGATTTTCCTTGTTCCTCCGCTTCCTGTTTCACCAGGTCCGCACAAATCACCAGGTCGCCCAGCAGGGGCGGCCGCATCCACTCCGGCTGCTCGAAGGGAAAGGACAGGACATTGGTCGCCCCCGCTTTTCCACGGTATTTCTCATTGAGTTCCCGGCTTTCCCCAAGGCCAACGATCCTGACAGTCAATTGGGCGCCATCCATGCCGTCGCCGATAGCGGCTTTTACCCATTTTTCCATTTGCGCCCTATCCGGCAATCCATGGTTACCGCAGACTTCATCCCCGTATTGTATATCCAGCACGAGGTTCACGTCCGGTTTCTCCGCCCCCCACCCTGCCCGGCCCATTGCGCGTCCTCGTCATAGGCCTCGACGATACGCTGCACCAGGGAATGGCGCACGACGTCGCGGGCCTGAAAAAAGGTGAAACTGATGCCGGATATATCCTTCAGTACTTCGATCACATGCCGCAGTCCCGAGCTGCGTTCACGGGGCAGATCGATCTGGGTGATATCTCCGGTCACCACCACGGTGGAACCGAAGCCTATGCGGGTAAGAAACATTTTCATCTGCTCAACGGTGGTATTCTGCGCCTCGTCGAGAATGATATAGGACTCATTGAGGGTGCGCCCGCGCATGTAGGCCAGCGGCGCCACTTCGATGACATTGCGGTCGATGAGCTTGGCCACGCGCTCGAAGCCGAGCATTTCATACAGGGCATCGTAGAGAGGGCGCAGGTAGGGGTCGATCTTCTGCGCAAGGTCGCCAGGCAGGAAACCCAGGCGCTCCCCCGCCTCCACCGCCGGACGCACCAGCAGGATGCGCTGTACCTGCTCCCGTTCCAGGGCCTGCACGGCGCAGGCGACAGCGAGATAGGTCTTGCCGGTACCCGCCGGCCCAATACCAAAATTGATATCGCATGCGAGAATATTTTTCAGGTACTGCCGCTGATTGTAGCCGCGCGGGACCACCACCTTGTGTCCCGCGCGAATGACTTGCTCCCCGTGGACTTTCGCAGGCGCCGCCGTTTCCACCTCTGCGGTCTGTAACATCAGATGGATGCGCGCCGGCGTCAACTGGGAACTGGCGGTCTCGTCGTACAGCTGCTTCAGCAGCCTGCCCGCCGCCCGCGCCGGACTGGATTCGCCAATAATGCGAAATGTATTCCCGCGGTTGTTCACTTCCACGCCAAGGTGGCGCTCCACCTGCCTGAGGTTTTCGTCGAACTGGCCACAGAGGCTGGCCAGTCGGTGGTTATCGGCAGGTTCAAGAACGATATCGAAAGATTGCAGGCGGGCGTTCAAAACGGGTTCAGCTCAGGGCGTGTCTTGCCGGCGGGTCGCCGTCATGGCGTAATAGCTCACCACGCAGGGAATTGGGCAAGGCTTCTGTAATGTGGATATCGACGAAGGCGCCGATGCATTCCCGCGGCGCGGAAAAGTTTACGCTGCGGTTGTTTGATGTGCGTCCGGTCAGCTGCTGATCCGACTTGCGCGACACCCCTTCCACCAGCACACTTTGAACAGTGCCCACCATGGCCCGGCTGTAGCCTGCCGCCAGTTCGCTTATGCGCGCCTGCAGGCGCGCCAGGCGTTCCTGCTTGACTTCCTGAGGGACATCGTCGGGCAGGGCGGCGGCCGGTGTGCCAGGGCGGGGACTGTAGATAAAGCTGTAGGAATGATCAAAGGCGACCTCGTCAATGAGAGACAAGGTCGCCTGGAAATCCGTTTCCGTCTCACCGGGAAAACCGACGATGAAATCCGATGAAATGCTGATGCCGGGACGGGCCGCCCGGAGCTGACGGATGGTGGACTTGTATTCCAGCGTGGTATGCCCCCGCTTCATCATGGCCAGAATGCGGTCCGAACCGCTCTGCACCGGCAGATGCACATGGCTGGCAAGGGATTCCACATGTTCATAGACTTTGATCAGGCTGGGACCGAACTCCCGGGGATGAGAGGTGGTGAAGCGGATACGCCCGATACCATCGATGTTGGCAAGATATTCGATGAGTAATGCCAGGTCGGCCTCGTCGTCCTCCCCCATGGCCCCGCGATAAGCATTGACGTTCTGCCCCAACAGGGTGACTTCCCGCACACCTTCCGCGGCCAGACCGGCCACTTCGCTGATAACGTCGTCGAAAGGCCTGCTGACCTCCTCCCCCCGGGTATAGGGCACCACGCAGAAAGTACAGTACTTGCTGCATCCCTCCATGATGGAGACGAAGGCCGTCGGTCCCTGCGCATGAGGCTGGGGCAGGCAATCGAACTTCTCGATCTCCGGAAAGGAAATATCAATGACGGGCGCCTGCCTGGCGCGCGCCTCGTCCAGCATGGCGGGCAGGCGGTGCAGGGTCTGGGGACCGAAAATGATATCCACGTAGGGTGCGCGCTGGCGTATGGCCTCGCCCTCCTGGCTGGCCACGCAACCACCCACGCCCAGTATCAGGCCAGGCCGCCGGGACTTCCACTGCCGCCATCTGCCGAGTTGCGAAAAGACCTTTTCCTGGGCCTTTTCGCGCACAGAGCAGGTGTTCAGCAGCAAGACATCGGCTTCTTCGGCGTCGCTCGTCAATTCGAGCTGGTGAGACTGCGCCAGGGCATCCGCCATCCTGGCGGAATCGTATTCGTTCATCTGACATCCGAATGTCTTGATATATAACTTTTGCGCCATAGACTCCTGAAAATTACTTAGCTAAGCAGCAAGTTACACTTTTTTCAGAAAAATATCCAGTGTCACAGCGCATCCCAACCCCTGGAAAGAATGATTACCCTATGTTTTAAAAGAAGAAAATAGACAATCTCATCTTTCCCTGCAAATCCCCCTGCCTATTCGCCGTAAGGCGACTCGGCGCTGATCTTGTGGATGCTCAAATCGGCGCCCTCGTATTCTTCCTCCTGGGTGAGGCGGATGCCGACGGTGGATTTGAGGGCGCCGTAGATGACGGCGCCCCCGATCAGGGCGATGCCGATACCCAGCACCGTACCCGCCACCTGCGACATCAATGAAACCCCGCCCAGGCCTCCCAGGGCCTCCATGCCGAATATCCCCGCGGCGAGCCCGCCCCAGGCGCCGCACAGGCCATGGAGCGGCCAGACACCCAGCACATCGTCGATGCGCCACTTGTTCTGGGCCAGGGTAAAGGTCCATACGAACAAGGCGCCAGCCACCAGGCCGGTGAACAATGCGCCAACAGGGTGCATGATGTCCGAGCCGGCGCAGATGGCCACCAGTCCCGCCAGCGGCCCGTTGTGCACGAAACCCGGGTCATTCTTACCGACGGCCAGCGCGGCCAGGACGCCGCCAATCATGGCCATGAGGGAATTGACGGCCACCAGCCCGCTGACGGCATCGATACTCTGCGCGGACATCACATTGAAGCCGAACCAGCCCACGGACAGAATCCAGGCGCCCAGGGCGAGGAAGGGGATGCTGGAGGGCGGATGGGCGAAAATCTCGCCGTTCTTGCCATAGCGCCCGTGGCGCGCGCCCAGCAGCAGCACGGCCGCCAGGGCCAGCCATCCTCCCATGGCATGGACGACCACGGAGCCGGCAAAGTCATGAAATGGCGCGCCGAAACTCGCCTCCAGCCAGTCCTGAATGCCGAACAGCCCATTCCAGGTAATCCCCTCGAACAAGGGATAGACCAGCGCCACCAGGAAAAAGCTCGCCATGAGTTGGGGCGTAAACTTGGCGCGCTCCGCGATCCCGCCCGAGATGATGGCGGGGATGGCAGCGGCAAAAGTCAGCAGAAAAAAGAACTTGACCAATTCATAGCCGTTCTTCTCTGTCAGGGTGCTGGCCCCCGAGAGGAAGTCGATACCGTAGGCGATGCTGTAGCCAATGAAAAAATAGGCAATCGTGGATATGGAGAAATCCGCAAGGATCTTGACCAGGGCATTGACCTGGTTCTTGCGCCGTACCGTGCCCACTTCAAGAAATGCGAAGCCGGCATGCATGGCCAGCACCATGATGGCCCCCAGCAGGACGAACAGAACATCACTCCCCGATTTCAGAAATTCCATAATTGATTTCGCTCCTAAACGATCGTTTTCTATGATTTTTGTTTCCCGGAGCAAGAAGACAAGACTTTCTTATTAAGGAAGGTCTGATTAATTCGTCATCCCGGCGAAGGCCGGGATCCAGTTATTTGATTTTCCTGGATTCCCGCCTGCGCGGGAATGACGATTGTCGGATTAATCAGGCCTTCCTTAAAAATCAGAGAGATATGACACGCCCTGCTCCATTTGCGCAGGGTTGTACAAACCTTGCCCCACCTCACCCCCCGGTTTTGGTGCACCCTTTACTGACCGCGCACCAGTTTAATGCATTCGCACGATCTGTTGTACTCAGAAACAAAGAGACATCTCAACAAAAAACCAGCAAAAACCCAAAACAAACATCTGAAATTTCTGACGCCCATGCCGATACAAATTTTTAGAATCACTTTGACCTCTCGTAACATCAATCAAGATGACAACCACCAATAACAACAAATATCTTCACCAGAAAGTCAGCGTCGACAACCTGAAATTCGGCATGTACGTTGCCGCCCTGGACCGCCCCTGGCTCGAAACCAATTTTGTCTTTCAGGGATTCCATATCCGCAAAATGAGCGATATCGAACGGCTGAGGGAAGAATGCGACTATGTATTCGTCGATCCGGAAAGGGGGGTTCCCGTCCCTCGTGAACATGAAATCACTTCGTCCCTGCCGGAAAACGACAAGCTTGCAAAGATATTCAGGAATCCCCGTGGAGACGAGCGCTATCCCATAGAAACAACCGTAGAAGAAGAAATCAAGCTGGCCAGGGACGGGTATGATGACGCCCTCGATCTCGTTTCCACGCTGCTCAAAGATGCCGGTTCGGGGCAAAAAATCAAAACTCAGGCCATCAAGCAGACCCTGGGCAAGATGATCGCCAGCATCCTGCGCAATCCGGACGCCTTTATGTGGCTGAAACAACTGAAGGACAAGGATGGTTACGCCTATGCCCATTGCGTGGACGCCTGTGGTCTCGCCGTGACATTCGGTCGGCACCTGGGGCTGCCCAAGAACGAGTTGGAGAACCTGGCCGCGGGCACCCTTCTCTTCGATATCGGCAAACTCCAGCTTCCCAAGTCTCTGCTGAACAAGCCCGGTCGCCTGACGGATCGTGAATACGCATTGATGAAGCGGCACGTTGAATTCGGTGCGCGCATGGTCAGCGAGATGCAGGGCAGCACAAAGGAAATCATCGAAGTCGTCTGGCATCACCATGAGCGTCATGATGGCAAAGGTTACCCACGCGGCGTGGCGGGGCATTTGATCCCGGTCAATGGAAGAATCGCCGCCATTGTGGATTGTTATGACGCCATTACCAGCGACCGCCCCTACCGGAAGGGCCTGCCTTCCTATGAAGCCATTCGCCTGCTCTACAATTTCCGCGGCAAGGATTTTCAGTCAGACATGGTGGAACAGTTCATCCAGTGCATCGGCCTCTATCCGGTGGGCACCCTGGTCGAACTCAACACCGGGGAGGTCGGCATTGTCATGGCCCAGAACAGGCTGCGCCGCCTGCGCCCCAAGATTATGCTCGTCCTCGACAAGGAAAAGATCGCCTATGACTTCAATCCCGTTCTCAATCTCCTCGATGATCCTGCCGATGAAAAGGGCAGGCGCATTGAAATACGCCGCCCCCTCGAGGCCCACTCATATGGGATAAATCCCAAGGACTACTATCTGTGATACCTGAGATGTCAACTGTAATAGGCGGTCAGCGGACAGGATTGGCGTCCCGCCACGAGATGCTGCTCCGGCTGGAAGAAGCCATCACAACCGCCCGGACGCAGGAACAGCGGCTCGCCCTGCTGGCATTCAACCTGCGCGGCTTCAGGGAGATCAACATCAATTTCGGTCACCACCGGGGCGACCAAGTGCTGCATCGTGTCATGGAGGCCATTCAAGGCACTCTGCGAAGCTGCGACCAGGCATTCCACGTAGGCGGGGATGAATTCGCCGTTTTGCTGAGAGAACTGAAATCCCCCCAGGTGGCCCATCTGGCCATTACAAGAATACTCGATGCCATAGAAGAAGGCCCAAATGATGCCAGCAATACCCCCATGGCCAGCGCCCGGGCGGGCGGCGCCATTTTTCCCGATCATGCCGGCAACATCGATGACCTGATGCGCGCCGCGGACAGCGCATTGTATTCTGCGCACAAGACCCGCCGGCGCTACACCCTCTATGACAGCGCCATAAACGAGCGTAATCAGCAACGGATCCAGCTCCACAACGACCTGAAAGAAGGATTGAAAAGAAACCAGCTCCTGTTTCACTACCAGCCGCAATACGACCTGCATCACAACTGCATCAGGGGATGCGAAGCCCTGATCCGCTGGCCCCATGACACGCTGGGCTGGATCAATCCGGAACTGTTCATCACCGTCGCCGAGGAAAGCGGGCTGATAGCAGACCTGACCTATTGGTCATTGAATGTCGTCTTGCGCGAATGGAACCTGCTAGCGGCCGGCATCACCCAGGCCCCAGTTTCCATCAATCTCTCGGCCGTGCTGCTCAATTCACGGGAAATCGTGGAACTGGTGGAAAGAGCCATCAATATCTGGGGCATCGACCCCGCCTCCCTGGTCCTCGAAGTCACCGAGAGCGCCATGATGGCGGACCCTGAAGATGCCCTGAGAACCCTGAATGCCTTGCACGAGCGCGGAATCCAGATCTCCATCGACGATTTCGGCACTGGATACTCATCCCTCGCCTATCTGAAACAACTGCCGGTGAAGGAACTGAAAATAGACAAAAGTTTCGTCATGAACATGATGGACAATGACAAAGACCGGAAAATCGTGCAGTCCGTGATCGACCTTGCGCACAATCTGAACATGCACGTGGTGGCCGAGGGCATCGAGAACCGGGAGACTCAGGACCTGCTGGCTTCCATGGGGTGCGACTATGGCCAGGGATATTACTTCAGCCGCCCCCTGCCCGCCGAAGACGTTCCCCCAGTGCTGATGAACGCGTGCCAGCTTTGAGCACAACCCCGGCGCCAAAAGACAAACAGGGCCAGCAGCAACAGGCCCATTAAGCCCCAGGCACCGCCGGAACTGGCGCCGGGCTGCTTCCTGGCGCCCGTTGCGCCGTTCCCGGCGTTGTCATTCTGTTGGGTGTTCTGGATGGACTCCACGGCAGCAACGGAATTGGCAACATTCAGGCGCCCCCCCGTAGCGATGCGCCCTCCCAATTCACTGGGCAGGGGATCCACATTGTCGAGAATCAGATCGCGCAGACCATCGGCACTCAGCGTCTTGCCCAGGTCACGGGCGCGCGCCAGAACCAGGCCCGCGGCGCCACTCACGAAGGCGGAGGCGATGGAGGTCCCGTCGATGATCGTCACCGTACCCACTTCATAATTATCCCATAGCGATGCAGCGATATTGACGCCGGGAGCGGCAAGATCGACAGAATTGCTCCCGAAATTGGAAAAATCCGCCAGGCGGTCTGACTGGTCGGTAGCCGCCACCGCGATGATATTCCCCAGGTCATAGCTCGCCGGCACACAGCTAGTGCTCCGATCATTGTCTTTCCCTTGATTACAGGCGGCGGCTATGACCAGCACCCCGTTCTGCCTGGCATAGTCATAGGCATCGTATTCCAATCGATCAAAAGCCAAAGAGCCTTGATTAGCCCCCCCCATGGCGCCATAACTGGCATTGATGATGTCCGCGCCGTTGTCCACGGCGTAGCGGATGGCTTCCACGATAGTGGAAGTCTTGGATGCCCCCTGGTTGTCGAAGGCTCCCAACACCATGAGGGAAACCTGCCAGTTCAAGCCCGCCACCTGGATAGCGCCATGCCCCCGCGCCCCAATAATGCTGGACATATAGGTGCCATGCCCATTACCGTCATCAGGCAGGTTGTCGTCCTGGGCAAAATCCCATCCATAGAAATCATCGACATAGCCATTCCCGTCGTCATCCACCCCATTGACCGCCTCGCCCGGGTTCTGCCATAGGTTAGGGTTCAGGTCCGGGTGCTGCCGATCAATACCCGTGTCTATGACGGCTATCAGGATATTGCGGTCACCCGTCGTCATATCCCATGCCTCAGGCGCATCGATATCGGCATCCGCCACACCGCGCACAAACTGGTTGTTTCCGTCGGGAATCAATTGACCCTGATTGTCCATTCCCCACTGGACATTGAAACGCGCATTGTCGGGGCGCTGCTGAATACGTTTGATATAGTTTGGCTGAACGTGGGCAATGCCGGGATGGGCCCCGAGTTCGGCGATGGCCTCTTCAACGGGCCTGTCTTTATCCAAAGTGACCCTGGCGACGCCCGACGAAACGACTTCCATGTGATAACCCGGCGGCAAACCGTCCCTCACGGCCGCCACCAGGCCAGTTTCATATCGAACAAGCACTTCCCCATCCACATAGGCGTCTCCCGCATGCGCCACAGACATAAGCCCTGACAACATGGAGAAGACGAGGAAAAGGAATTGTTTACATGAAAAAGGCATCATTGGGAAAGCGGCACCGTTTGGCCCAATACGCTACCGGGAGTTCATTAAGTGTAACATGGCTCTGATCAACCAGCGGCCTCGAACAGGGAGAGTGTTATACTGATATGAGACAATGACGCCCCCTTTAAGTTGCATGCGACCCATGGCCAGAATCTCCATAATCATCCCAACCCTCAATGAAGCGGCTGTAATCCGGGACACCCTGACTCCCCTTCAGAATCTAAGGAAAAGAGGCCATGAAATCATCCTTGCCGATGGCGGCAGTACGGATGAGACCCTCTCGCTGTCAAAGCCTCTCACCGATACGCAGTTCATTGCTGAAACGGGACGGGCCCGCCAAATGAATAGCGGCGCCAGGAAAGCCAATGGGGAGGTGCTGCTCTTTTTACATGCGGATACCCTGATCCCCCCCAATGCCGATGAACTGATTGGCGGGGGACTTGCGGACACCCGCAGATGCTGGGGCCGTTTTGATGTCCGCCTCTCAGGCAGGCAGGCTCCATTGCGCGTGGTAGAAAAACTGATGAATCTCCGCTCCCGCCTGACCCACATCGCCACCGGTGACCAGGCGATTTTCATCCAGCGTGAAATCTTCGAACAGGCGGGCGGCTTCCCCTCCATCCCCCTCATGGAGGATATCGCCATGAGCAAACGCCTCAAAAAAATCGGCCCGCCCTTGTGTATACGGCAGCCCGCCGTCACCTCCAGCCGGCGCTGGGAAGAGCAGGGCATTCTGCGCACCGTCATTTTTATGTGGCGCCTGCGCCTGGCGTATTTCCTCGGCGCCAGCCCCGAGCGGCTCGCGCAACGCTATGGTTATCGTGCTGCATGCGCAACACGGATTCGCGGCTGATCATTTTCGCCAAGGCGCCGGTTCCGGGCCTGGTCAAGACCCGCCTGGCAAGCGACATCGGGGAGGCCAGGGCCGCGCAGATCCATCGTCAACTGGTGCTGCATACCTTGGAAACCGCCGCACAATGTATATCCCGCCCCATCGAACTGTGGTGCGCGCCAGGCGCAGACCATGAATTTTTCCAGGACTGCCGGCAACATTACCCCCTCTCCCTCCATACCCAGCAGGGAAATGACCTGGGGGAGCGCATGTCAAACGCCTTCATCGCCTCGCTGGCGCGAGGCCGCGACGCCGTCCTGATCGGCACGGACTGCCCGCTGCTGGATGATGAACACCTGAGCCTTGCTTTTGACAGCCTGGAGCAGGGCCTCGATGCGGTGATCACGCCGGCCGACGATGGCGGTTACGTCCTGCTGGGGCTGTCCGTATTTTCGCCGCGGCTTTTTACCGGCATCGACTGGGGCGCGCCCAGCGTTTACCGGGACACTATCGAACGTCTCGAACAACTGCAATGGTCGTGGCGCGGTCATGGACAACTGTGGGACATCGACACTGCGGCGGACTTCGAGCGCCTGCTGGCGCTGGAAGGGCAGGCGCTTCCCGCCCGGCTGCGGAAACTGATCGGCAAATTGGGCCGCATCTATTAGCCCGGCAACCATATATATCGTATTCAGGACTTCAGGCCTGCGCCGGCACGGCGTTGCGGCGCTTGCCAATGGAATGACCATTGCCTGCGCACTGCGCCTTGTTCCAGCACAGGCCTGAAGTCCTGAATACGATATATATGGTTGCCAGGTTAATAACCTGAAGATTTTCCCGATGCCGCCGATACATAGTTGCGCACAACTATTGCCATAGAGAAACCCCATTGCAGCGCCATGAAAGCCTCAATACCCACCCTGCCCTACCGCGATGGGGC